>JABFRJ010000422.1 GCA_013141255.1 Hyphomicrobiaceae bacterium | reverse complement strand
GATATTCGCATCGTCCCCTTCGCAGCCACCGCAACGCAAGACGAGTTCCGTGCCCTGTTGGCGCGTGAAGCCCCCGTCCACGCCGTCATGCTGGGGCAGCACAAAATATCCTCGCCAGAAATAGAAGCATCACGCGAATTGCAAGTCATCGCCCGCAACGGTGTCGGCTTCGATAACATCGATCTCAAAGCCATGACGGCCAACGGCGTACCATTGATGACCGTCGGCATTGCCAATTCGCCATCAGTCGCCGAAGCCGCGATGCACTTCATGCTCACATTGATCAAACATGGCCAAGCCCAGAGCGACCTCGTCAAACAAAACCGCTGGACCGAGCGCATGACTGTCCTTGGCGGCGATGTCTACGGCAAAACCGTCCTCGTCGTTGGCTTCGGACGCATCGGCACGCGCTTCGTCAAACGTGCAGTCGCCTTCGAAATGAATGTGTTGGTCTACGACCCCTACGTCAAAGCCGATACCATTCGCGCGTTCGGTGCAGAACCCGCACCCGATCTCGATGCAGCCCTCAAAATCGCCGACGTAGTCACGCTCCACTGTCCGCGCACGCCAGAAACCAATGGCCTCATCAACAAAAGCCGATTAGCACTCATGAAGCCAAATGCCGTGCTGATTAACACTGCCCGCGGCGGCATCGTCGATGAAACAGACCTGCACGATGCGCTAAGCCGCAAAGTCATCAAAGCCGCCGCCCTCGATGTGTTGGACGTCGAACCCGGCCCACCTAACAATCCCCTGTTCAAGCTCGACAACTGCATGTTCGCCCCCCACATGGCCGGCGTCACAGCTGAATCCATGGATCGCATGTCCATCGCCGCTGCCGAAAATGCCCTCTCCGTTTTCGACGGCACCATCAACCGCGCCAACGTCGTCAATCAGGATGTACTGAAGTAGTTGGCAATCGACGGAGGCGCTGGCGCAACGCGAGCGCCGCCAATAGCCCAAGTACCGACAGCACAGCCATCGGCGCATACCCCAGCGCCCCGCCCGATGCAAAAGCGCGGGCGGCAAAAGGCGTCGCCGCCGCAAACGTAAGCGCCGTCACAACCGACAATAGCGCTTGCGCCGTGCCGCCTTTGCCCTCGGGCACGTACTTTTCAAGCGCGAACATCGCGCCCAGATGCGCAACACCGAAGCTCACCGCATGCGACACCTGCAACAACAGCAGCAATGGCAGCGACGGGTCAAACACCATCGCAGTCCAACGCACAGCGGCAACCGCCGCCCCCAGCGCCAGCACATTGGCCGCACCGAGCCGCCGCAACTGCGCGCCAGCAAACCAGAAGATCGCAATCTCAACGCCAACCGACACAGCCCAAAACCCACCAATCATATTGGCCGAGTACCCAAGCGCCTGCCAATGCATCGTGCCATAGGTGTAAAGCATGACGTGGCTTGCTTGCACGGCCGCAGCCGCAGCAAACACCAGCATCAACGTCGGATCAGCCATCAGCGCAGCCGCAGCTTTAAGCGAAATCGGTGCCCGTTTCGCGCCATCATCGGAGAGCGACGGCACTCGCAGCGCCGCCGCCACCGTCAGCACCGAACACCCAATAATCAGCCACATCACAGTATCGATGCCAAAGCGCGCAATCGACCACCCGCCACAGAGCGTGGCGATTATAAACGTCACCGACCCCCACAACCGCATCCGCGCGTAATCGGCCCCATACCGCTTAACGCCCGCCAGCGCGACAGTTTCCGCCAACGGCATCATCGCAGCCGTACTGCCAACAATCAGCTGAAATACGAAAATCGGCCAGAAGCTCGAACTACTCTGCAGCCCGCTCCACCCCCCGAGCGCGATGACCGCCAAGACAGCCAGCATGACGCGGTGGTTTTGCTGCCGATCCGCAATGAACGCCAGCGCAGGCGCCGTAAACGGTCGCAACAATTGCGGCAGCGTGGCGATGATGGCGATCTCGCCGACACTTAAACCCCGTGATGCCAACCAGGGCGAGTAATAGGGCATAGCAAGGCCGAAGACGGCGAACATCCCCGCATAGAGAAGCCCGACCCGCACACTGTAATTCTGCCGCGCCAATGCGCTCTGAGCCGAAGTCTCCGCCATCGCAATCGTACGTCGTCAACCCGTTATGATCTGCGCGTAGTCCGCCGGATCAACATTCCCGCCCGAGAGCAACGCAACAATCGTCCGCCCCTTAGTCGGCAACTTACCCGCCAGCACAGCCGCCAACGCCACCGCGCCACCGGGCTCCACCACCAACTTCAGCTCAAGAAATGCAAACCGCATCGCCGCCCGCGCCTCCTCATCCGTCACCACCAATCCTCCGGTGACAAACTTCTGCGCCAACGCAAATGTAATCTCACCAGGCATCGGTGATAGCAGTGCATCACAGATCGACCCCGACGCCGTGGGGTTCCGTTCCCGCTTGCCCGAAACCAACGACCGCTGAAATTCATCGAACCCGGCGGGCTCAACTGTAAAAACCTCGGTCTTGGCATTGGCCGCCTTGACGGCAATCGCCACCCCCGTCGTCAACCCACCGCCCGAGCAACACGCCAGCACCGCGTCGGGCATCGCGCCCATTGCTTTAGCTTGCGCCATCAGTTCAAGCCCCGCCGTCCCCTGTCCGGCAATCACATGCGGATCGTCAAAGGGATGCACAAAAGCAGCCTTACGTTCATCGCAGATTTTCCTTGCGATCGCATCGCGATCCTCGGTCGCCCGATTGTAAAGCACCACCTCGGCCCCAAACGCCCGCGTGCGCGAAATCTTAAGCTTAGGCGCATCCGACGGCATAACGATAACGCTTGCCATGCCGCATAGCGTCGCCGAGTGCGCCACCCCCTGCGCATGATTGCCCGACGAGCAAGCCACGACTCCACCGGGATACCGCGCTCGATCAATCTGGCTCACAGCGTTGAACGCGCCACGAAACTTAAACGCGCCCACGCGCTGCAACGTCTCGGCCTTGAGCAGCACCCGTCCACCCGTAACCGCATTCAGCGCCGGATGCTCGATCAACGGCGTCACCACCGCATAGGGTTTGATGCGCTCCCGCGCCGCCTCGATGTCAGCCAAGTCAGGCAATCGTCCCACAGCCATCGTAAATCTCCCATCGTCGCGCCACGCGCACAATCTGCGGCCACGCCGCACATCAATTTGCAAGACGACTGAGGCTGTGCTGACCGACGAGTGTCAAGTCCAGAGCGCGATCGGATAAGTGTGAAGCGGTTATCCGACAAATCGCGCGACACAACAAAAGCCTCGACCACCAACGCTGTGCCGCCTTGTTGATATGCAAACATCTAAACGCGCCGACAACAAAAAACCGGCCTGGCGAACCAGACCGGTTTTCCGTCGAATTGGAATGGCGAACCGTAAAGGCGCCTCGTCAATTCGTCCCCAAGTTTGACTTGGAGCGACTGTCACCACTATCCCCCGATGGGGTAACAGCCGACGTGATCGTTATAACCAATAATGAAATGACAAGCTACATACATTTTATTGCAAAGTTATACGACAAAGCGCAGCGCAATAAATCCTTCAACCGCCGCAATTGAGCGCCCCTCCCGCCCATTTCGCGATTGCGAAAGACCATTGAAAAACCACTGGTATACTTGATCAACTTGCACGTCGTCATTCGTCAGCAGTCATCATACATGACCCGATTGTGACACATCGCCGATCACGGATTATTTCAATTCCTGGTTCGTTTGATTGCGTACAAATGATCGACGGGACCATGCCCCGCGCCGAATCTTAACCCTGTCCCCGCCGCCAACGCCGCGCCCAAAAACGCCTTCCCCGCCACGACCGCATCCTCAAGCGCCAG
>JABFRJ010000028.1 GCA_013141255.1 Hyphomicrobiaceae bacterium | reverse complement strand
GGTTTCATATAACCCCGCTTAAAGCACCTCACCGGGGTCAAGGGAGCCGAAAACTGCAGTCCCTCGCTCCGCATAAGACAACAGAATAAGATGAGGTAAATGATGCGCAAAATTTCGAAAATCGCGCGATCCGTGGCGCTCGCAGGTGCCCTAATTGCAACCACAACCGTTGCCCGCGCCGCCGATATATCCGGGGCGGGTGCCACGTTCCCCTACCCGATCTACGCCAAATGGGCCGACGCCTACAAAAAAGAAACTGGCAACGGCATGAACTACCAGTCCATCGGCTCCGGCGGCGGCATCAAGCAGATCCAAGCTAAAACCGTAACCTTCGGCGCCACCGACATGCCCCTCAAAGCCGAACAATTGGAAAAAGACGGCCTCGTCCAATGGCCTATGGTCATCGGCGGCAACGTGCCAGTCGTCAACATCGACGGCATCAAGCCCGGTGAGCTTGTCCTCGACGGACCAACCATCGCCGACATCTATCTTGGCAAAATCAAATCCTGGGACGATGCCGCGATCAAAAAGCTAAACCCAAGCGCCAAGCTTCCAGCTCAGGCCATCGTCGTCGTGCGCCGCTCAGACGGTTCCGGCACAACCTTCATCTGGACCGACTACCTCTCCAAAGTCAGCCCTGAATGGAAATCTAAAGTCGGCGCCAGCACCGCCGTGGAATGGCCGGTTGGCATCGGTGCCAAAGGCAACGAAGGCGTCGCCAACAACGTCATTCAAACCAAGGGCGCGTTGGGTTACGTTGAATTCGCTTATGCAAAGCAAAACAAAATGAGCCACACACGCGTTATCAACAAAGCTGGCAAAGTCGTCGAACCTGGATTGGTCGCATTCCAGGCAGCTGCCGCCAACGCCAAATGGGACAGCGCGCCCGGCATGGGAGAAATCCTGACCGACGAACCCGGCGACGCATCCTGGCCCATCGCCGGCGCTACCTTCATCCTGATGCACAAGAAGCCAGCCGACGCCGCATCCTCCAAAGTCGCGCTCGACTTCTTCACTTGGGCCTATGCCAAAGGCGCGACTATGGCCTCGGATCTTGACTACGTGCCCATGCCGACCAACGTGGTCGACATAGCCAAGAAAGAATGGGCCAAGATCATCGGTGCCGACGGCAGACCCTTGATGTAAAACACCCACTGATCAGCAGCGCCACTCATCTTGATGGGTGGCGCTTTCCTCAGTTTCCGGACCCTACCATGAGCGCGACTGCATTGATCGCCGATACAGGCCAAAGCCGACGCAAATCGCTCGATCGATTGCGCCGCGCCGACAAGCTATTCCATGGTGTCACGTTCTCGTCGGCGATTTTCGTTCTCGGCTTGCTCAGTGCCATTTGCGTTTCGTTGATCATCGGCGCCTGGCCTGCCATTAAAACCTTCGGCTTCGGCTTTCTCACCAGCCAGTCATGGAACCCCGTAACCGAAAAGTTTGGCGGCCTAGCCCCCATCTACGGTACCATCGTAACCTCGCTGATTGCTATGTTGATCGCAGTCCCCATCGGCTTCGGCATCGCAATTTTTCTCACCGAGGCTTGCCCCAAGCCGCTGCGCCGCCCCATCGGCATGGCCATCGAATTATTAGCCGGGATTCCCAGCATTATTTTCGGCATTTGGGGCTTATTCGTCCTCGCGCCATTCCTCCAAACAACAGTGCAACCCGCGCTGATAACAACGTTCGGCTCCATACCCTACCTTTCGGCATTATTTGAAGGCCCCCCCTACGGCATTGGCATGCTGACGGCATCGCTGATCCTCGCCATCATGGTTTTGCCCTTCATCACCGCCGTCAGTCGCGATGTATTCGATACTGTCCCCGGCGTCCTCAAAGAAGCCGCTTACGGCCTTGGCTGTACCACCTGGGAAGTCGTGCGCAATATCGTCATCCCCCACACGCGTGTCGGCCTCATCGGCGGCATCATGTTGGGGCTCGGCCGCGCACTTGGCGAAACCATGGCCGTGACCTTCGTCATCGGCAACGCCCATAAAATTCACGCTTCATTGCTCGCGCCCGCAACCACAATCTCCGCCACCATTGCCAACGAGTTCACCGAAGCCGTCGGCGATCTCTACACGTCGTCGCTCATATTTTTGGGGCTCATTCTGTTCGTCATCTCGCTGATCGTTCTCTCCGCCG
Organism: Hyphomicrobiaceae bacterium; assembly: GCA_013141255.1. GTDB lineage: Bacteria > Pseudomonadota > Alphaproteobacteria > Rhizobiales > Hyphomicrobiaceae > JABFRJ01. Next base: position 1,674 of record JABFRJ010000028.1, on the reverse strand, counting down.
CGCGCTATTTGCTGTGGCGTCTCGAACGTCGTGCTCAAGGGCAGGGAGCCTGATATGAGCAAATCCAGTTTTAACACTTCTGCCTTCCGCACGCGCCGCACGCGCAGTCATATCGCACTCTCACTCTGCCTCGCAGCCACACTACTCGGGCTCGCCTGCCTCGCTTTCGTCCTAGGGACACTCCTTTTCAAGGGCATCGAAGGTCTGTCATTGCAGGTCTTCACCGAGATGACACCGCCGCCGGGCGCCAAGGGAGGATTGCTCAACCCCATAGTAGGCAGCCTGATCATGACCACCCTCGGCGTCTTGATTGGCACACCCATCGGCATTCTCGCCGGCACCTACATGGCCGAGTATGGTCGCCACGCCCGCATTTCGTCCGTGATCCGCTTCATCAACGACATTCTGCTGTCCGCGCCCTCCATCGTCATCGGGCTCTTCGTCTACACTATCGTCGTCGCACCCATGAAGAAGTTCTCCGGTCTCGCGGGTGCCATAGCCCTCGCCATTCTGGTCATCCCCGTCGTCATCCGCACCACTGAAGACATGCTGCGCTTGGTACCCGATCAATTGCGCGAAGCCGCCGCGTCAGTCGGTATGCCGCGCGTCGTCATGATCCGGAGCGTCGCCTACAAAGCCGCACAGTCAGGCATTCTGACCGGCGTCCTCCTCGCCATCGCCCGCATCAGCGGTGAGACAGCGCCCCTGCTCTTCACTGCGCTCAACAATCAGTTCTGGAGCGTCAGCCTCACTGAGCCGATGGCGAGCCTCCCCGCCGTCATCTTCCAGTTTGCACTTTCCCCCTATGCCGATTGGCAGCGCCTCGCCTGGACCGGCGCGATGCTCGTCACCCTCGCCGTCCTCGCCCTCAGTATCGTCGCCCGCCTCGTGGGCCAAAAGGGAACGAAACTATGACCGCCATGCATTCACTCAATCCTCGCGCTGCCGCCTACGTCGACGCCCCCGTAACCGAGCGTATCAGCGTCAAAAATCTGAACTTCTATTATGGGCAATCACTCGCCCTGAAGTCGATCAACCTGCCGCTCTATGCCAACCGCGTTACAGCCTTCATCGGACCATCTGGTTGCGGCAAGTCGACGTTGCTCCGCGTCCTCAACCGTATGTACGATCTCTATCCCGGCCAACGCGCCGAAGGTGAAGTCATGCTCGACGGCGAGAATATCTTGTCGCCATCGATGGATCTGAATTTGCTTCGCGCCCGCGTCGGCATGGTGTTTCAAAAGCCAACGCCATTCCCTATGTCGATCTACGACAACGTAGCTTTCGGTATCGGCCTTTACGAGAAGCTAAACAAATCCGAGATGGACGCCCGCGTCGAACAAGCCCTCACGCGCGCCGCCCTATGGGGTGAAGTGAAGGACAAGCTCAAATCAAGCGGTCAGAGCTTGTCAGGTGGTCAGCAGCAACGGCTGTGCATCGCACGCACTGTCGCCATCAAACCCGAAGTCATCCTTCTAGATGAGCCCGCCTCCGCCCTCGACCCAATCTCAACCGCCCGCATCGAAGAACTGATCGAAGAACTCAAGGCCGACTACACCATCGCGATTGTCACTCACAATATGCAGCAGGCTTCGCGCACCTCTGACTACACGGCTTTCATGTACCTCGGCGAATTGATCGAGTTTGGTACCACCCATCAGACCTTCACTAATC
>JABFRJ010000174.1 GCA_013141255.1 Hyphomicrobiaceae bacterium | reverse complement strand
TCGTAAAGCTGGTCGGGTGTTTTGCCGCCTTGGATTTCTTTCAAGTAGCCTTCGAATGCGGCCTTCTTGGCTTGCCAGTCGATGCCCATCTTTTCGAGCAGGCGTTCGACCGGTGAAGCGTGCCAATGGGTTTGCACGATGCGGTAGGGGTCGGCGCCGCAGACGAGAGCGGCGAATTGGCAGTCGGCCATGACGGGTAGTTCGAATGGCTTGTCTGCCGCGCGACCAATCCACTGGTTCTTGTCGAGCGTGGTGATGCAGCCTGTATCGTGGCCGATCATGACATCTGAGTTTGCTTCTTCGACGGCAACTTTGATTTTGCGATCAATGGCGAAGGAGCGGGAGAATTCGCGCTCGGAGATGATGTGGCGGAAGCCGAAGCCGCAGCAATCGTACCAGGTCTTGTAGTCGATGACTTGGGCGCCGAGCGCTTGGATGATACCGGTGGAGACTGCCACACGATTGCCGTCGAGCACGTCATCGTCGTAAATCACATCTTCCGGCACCATCTTATAGACATGGCAGGCTGGATGGATGGTGGCCCGGACCATGCTCGCGTCGATGACTTGGCGCTTTTTGATTTCCGGGCGCATGACGTGCACCCACTCGGAATAGTGGACGATTTCTTCGGGGATCAGCAGCTTTCCATCAACGAGGCGGCCGAGTTTGCCGAGAATTTTGGTGACGCTTTCGCGCAGCTTGGCGGAATGGAGTAAGTAACCGCGCACCTCTTTGTAATTGCCGAAGCTGGTGCCGCAATGGACGAGCGGATAGTAGTAGCCTTCCGGCAAACCCTGCGCTTTGGCAGAGACGTAAGCTTGATGGAAGTTGCGCAAGAAGACAGCGGCGAGGCTTTCGATATTGCCGATGCCCGAGCCGTGATAGTTCCAAGCGGTGCAGCTGGTTTGATCAGTTTCATCGAGATAGCGCACACCCATCTGGTTCATCAACCAGAGGAGCGAGACGGGGTAGCCCGGAATGTTACCGCATTGGCCGCAGCTCTTGTGATGCCAGAGCTGGTTGGTGGGGATGCGCTTGGTCCAACCGTAGAGCGTTTTGGTCTCGACGGGCGCGTGTTGCTCGGTGATGCGATGAACCTTTATCTGGCCCTCTTTTTCGAGTTGCCACATGATGTCGCGGACGTCTTCGACGCGATCCTTGTTGGTCAGCATCGAGCGCTTATCGATCTTTTGCTCAACCCATGCGGTCGCGGTCTGTGCGTCAGCAGCCGATAGATTTGCGGGCTTCCATTCGGAGCCGTGCCCGGTGAAGCGTTCACCTGGAACTGATGTACCTGGAATTGGGGTGCGGGTATCAGTCATTGTCGTCCTCCTGCTCTTCGAGGAAGTCTTTCCAGTCTTCGCGCTTCTCATCCATGATGTCGGTGATGACGTCGAAGAGATTTTCGTCGATGCCCTCAAGCTGGTTGAGAACGCCGGTCATTTCCCAAATGGTGTAAAGCTCGACCGAAGTCTTGAGATTTACTTCCCAGGCGGTTTCGGTGGTATTCAGGGTCGCCATCGGGATGGCTTTGCGCAACAACTTCAGTGGCGCGTCAACTTTGGTAAGGTTCGGGCCCCAATCGGCGAAGTGGCTGGGGTTGATCATGTCGGGAGACAGCTGATTGCCGGTGGAGATCAGCTTCAACATCACGCGACTGAACGGACGCAGCACGTCTTTTGCCGATTGCATCTGATGCTTGATGGCGACTTCGCGCATCAGCATAACAAGACCACCGGGCGAATTGCGGAAAGGGCAGCGGGCGGCGCAGGTGTAACACTGAGCGCAGGACCAGATCTTCTCTTGCATGGCATCGTAAATGCCTTCGAGATTTTCGGTCCAAAGAAGCTGCACGATTTCGCGAGGCGAGAAGTCGTAGTAATGAGCAGCGGGGCAGGTGGCGGTGCAAATGCCGCAATTCAAGCAACCATTCAGCTCGTGGTCGAACCGCATGTCTTCTTGAATGTCGCGGAAGATCGCTTCAAGTTTGGCGCGTGGAACCACCGGCGTATCGCTTATGGGATCGCCGATAAAATCTTGAATGCGAGATGCAGAACCGTCAGCCACTGCGTGCGCTCCGTCGATGTGCCTCAGTACGTCAGCGTCAGTGTATCGTCTTCATCCATGGCGGCTTCGATCAGATATGCGCCACCGACAATACCGGAGCACTCCGGGATCAAGTCTTCTTTTTTCATATCGAAGAGATCAAGATTGGGGGAACAGCAGTAGAATTTTACGCCGGCTTCGTGGGCATCCTTGATGAAATCGTAGACCGACTTAGGTGAGCCGGCTTTGATGTAGAGGTTTTCGGCGACGCCCTTTTTCATCAGGCGGCCAGATGTCGCGGTGCAAATGACCTCGACTTCTTTGTCCATGGAGGCGGCTACAGTCGCTTGAAACAGCGGTGCACCGAGTTCCTCGCCGTTGCGCGGATCGGTATTTGCCATCACGATGATGAGCTTGTTCTTTGCCATTTTTTCCTCCGGGCCCGGTCGTTGGCTTTTGGCGCCACTTCAGCCGAGTGGCACTACATTAGAACGGGCTTAATCAGGTTTCAAGTGAATATTCGGATATTTGAATGTTTCGTGTCTTAGCCCTATGTCGCAGTCGCCTCCATCCACCCCGTCAGGCTGACGAGCCCCGTCATTATTGGGACTAGAGCATCTTCGATGGCTGGGCCAAGTTCGCCAATTCGGGTCAGAGTTTCACCCGAATTGGCCAGTGCTTCGTCGGTTTCCATGATCAACTCTTCGATCATGGCGCGACGGACGCCGGGATGACCAGTGAAACCAAAGGCATTGGGTCCGATCTGAAAAACCGCAACGTGACCTGCCTCGTCGCAGGCCAACACTTGTGCATAATCGGGTGGTCGCACGCGATCACGCATGAAGACCACCTGAGGGAAACGCGTGGGCAACATGCCATCAAGTGCGGTGTCGATCACGCGTGTGGCGTAACCCGCGGACAGCGTTAACGGCGTTTGCTCGACTCCGCCGTCTGCGGCGAGGCTTAAAATTTGCGCACCGAGGCCGATGCCGAGAATGGGCTTGTTCAGCATCAGACACGCGCGCGCCAACCGGACCTCGGCGTCAAGCGTCGGCAGCAGATGGCCGGGCGATGCTGCGCCCCAGCCGCCGCTGCCAAGTAAGATCAAACCATCGCCCACGGTGGCGATGTCAGGAATTTTTCCACCCGTGGTGAAGGGGCGATGATAGCCGAAGCGAATGCCGCGACCTTCCAAGTGATCTTCAATGTGGCCGAGCCATTCGGGTTGAGAATGTTGAACGACGGTGACGTGTTTCATGATCGTGCTGCTGCCACCGCATCAGTGATGACGCGTTTAAAATCAGCGGGCGCAATCGTCAACAAATCAGGCTTATTGGCCGCGAAATAGTTATCTACGGCTGCATCAATATCAGCGAGCAGTGTGCCACGCAGCGTCGCTTCCAGATCGAGCACGAAGCGCGGTGGGGTGACGAAGAAATCGCCCGTCAACAGCACTTCGCGCAATCGACGGGTCGCGGCTGCGCCTTCCAAACGGATGAAAGCGGCAATGGTCCCGCCTGCACCTGTAAGTGCAGCTTCGTACACATCGGCGCCACGCGGATTGTCGATGGAATAGACGAAGGCGTCGGTACCGATTTCTTCATCGTGCAGCTTTATCGCCGTTTCTTCCTCGCGCTCCGTGATCGCACCTGGCGTGCCTTTGATCCCCAACTTTTCTTCGAAACCGCGCAATACCGCCGCATTGACTTCAGCGACCGATGGCGCTCGCCCCAACAACGCTTTCAGCGTCGTCACACGGTTTTCGGCTTTATCGAGATCGCGCTTTTTGAGTTTGGCTTCTGGCACATTCAAGCACGCCATCATGCGTGCGGGATCAACATCAATCAGCACGGTGCCTTGATAGATCAGCGTGTCGCCGTCAAAAAAGCCGCCGGTGCCGCAGATTTTCTGCCCCGCGACTTCGATGTCGTTGCGCGGCCGATAGCGTGCATCAATGCCGAATGCTTGCGACAACCCGTAGGCTGCGGCTTCGCAGATAGCGCGGGTATAATCGGCGAGGGTCGGCATCGGCAAACGCTTGCGCGATAATACCAACTCCCAACCAACTTGGTTCTCTTCGAGATAGATTGCGCCACCGCCAGTGATGCGGCGCACGAGACCGACACCTGTTTTGCGGCAATGCTCAACTCTCGCCTCGTCGCTCATGGCTTGATGGCGTCCGATGAGGACTGTGGGCGGAAACCGCAGATAGCGCACGGTGTCGGGCACAGCGCCCTCACGATGCAAGTCGATCAGAGCTTGATCAAAGGCGATCTGCTGACGACCATCGCGAACACCCGTGTCGATCACTCGGAATGGAACCGGCGTCGCGGTCACGACTGGACCTCTTCGTATTCCTCGCCCTCAACGTAGGTTTCGCCAGGCTTTTCCATGCCCAACTGGTGACGGATTTTGCGCATGTCGGCGGGGCCGGGCTGGAAGGGGTAGCTCGCGATATTGGACGCTGGGCTATCGCCATAGGGACGATCGCAGGCGGAAATATCGGTTTGGATTTTTCCGGGGCACCCGGACGTACGGAAGGCCAAGCCTTTATCGATGATGGTTTCGCGCTCGCTCGCCGGAATACCGAAGTCTGAAACACGACCTTGGTCATCGAAGCGCATTTGATCGACGCGCACGCCTTGATAGTCGATCAAGTAGCGGGCGAGTTGGACGCGGCGCCATTGATCGCGCGGGGTTGCGGGCAGATGATCCATCAACGACCCCTTCTCGGGGAAGAAACAGAACATGTGACTGTGACCGCCCATGTCGACGAGGCGTTGGATGAGATGGAGTACGTCGTGTTCAGTTTCGCCCATACCGACGATGATGTGAGCGCCGAATTTTTCCTTGCCGAAGATGTCGCGCGCGTCTTCCAGAATTTCCCAGTATTTCTGCCAGGAGTGCGGACTTTGGACACCTTTGCCGCGCGTGCGATCGAAAATGTCAGGCGTTGCGGCGTCGAGGGCGACCGTGAAAATGTCAGCGCCTAGGCCATGCAATTGTTTGACGTCGGCGCGGGACATAGTCGTCGGATTGGACAGGATAGACACGGGCACGGCGGAGGGATCGATGCGCGACGTCCACTGTTTGAGGACGGTCACGGTATCTGCATCTGAGTTCGGGTGCGTGATCATCGAGATGCACATGCGATGGAAGGGTGTTTTATCGCCGTCGGTTGCGACTTTCTCGACTATTTGCGCCATCGGTACGGCTGGCCAATCGACGCGGATGAAGTTTCGGTCGGCGTAGTCGCGCTCAGCTTCGCGGTGACGGGCAAGACCACAATAAGCGCAATTGGCGCGGCAGCCTTCTGGATACGTCAGCAACAGATTGAGGCAGCGCGTGCAGCCGCAGCCGTGCATTTTACCGGGCATTAGACCCAGCGTAATGGCTGCCGCTGTCGACATCTGCACGTACTCGGGTGAGCGCATGTGTGGTGTCAGCCGATTGTTGTTGGGCAAATACACGCCTTCCGGCGGCACGTTGGCGTGTTTCACGCGTGCGCCATTCTTGGCATCTTTCGGGGTTACACCGGGCGCGCGGGGTTGCATGACATCAACAGGATTGAAATCAAGACCATTTGGTCCTGAGCGCGATGGCAGAGCAGTTTCACGTTTGAGGCACGACATCGGTTTTGTCTCCGGTGTTTTTTATTCTGGTGTCAGTTGTTCAACTATCGTTTGTGTTCGTATTAGGCGGCCCAATACTCGGGAAAGGCGATCCAGGCCCGCTTGAGATCAGTGATGGTCGGCTCGATTCCGGTTGCTGATTTTTGCAACAGCGTACGGCGACGTTCAACCGCGCGCTCCAATGAAGCGCCGAAGAGGTCTTCGAGATCGTCGCGGTATTCTGTTGCAGCCAAGTGATTGCCTGCGGCGACTTTTGCGGCGGCGCGACCTGCGAGTGTTCCGGATTGTACTGCGGAATTGATACCCGCGCCGGTGATCGGATTGGTCAAGCCTGCTGCGTCCCCTGCCAATAGCACTGTCACATTGCCATGTTCCACAACGGGATCGAGACAGCCGCCGACGGGGATGGCGCCGCCAGTATGGCGCAAAATATCCGCCCCCACGCGGCCCTCGGCCACAAGACGTGCGTGTAAATCAGCCAAAAGTTGCTTCAATTGATGGCGGCATTGCTCGTCTACGCCGAGACCAAGGTTTGCAACCGCACCCTTTGGGAACAACCATGCGTAACCACCGGGGTAGTCGGGCGCAAGGAAGATGTCCGTTGACTGCAGCGTTTCGAGCAGCGGCACCGTGATTTGCCGTGTCTCTGCAATCTCGCGATTGACGCGACCAACGGCGCGACCTGTGGGCGAGCGCGGTCCATCGGCTGCGATAATGACGCGCGGATTGTGTGTAGTGCCGTCGCAGAGCGTGACGCTCCCGTCGGCTGAGATCGTACGCAATGAAATGCCGAAGGCGCAGACAGCCCCATTGGCTTCAGCTTCAGCCACGAGGGCCGCGTCAAAGGCCGCGCGATCGATCATGTGCCCGATGAAATTCGGTTCGCTGTATTTATCCTGCGCAACAAAGGTCGTCATCTCGCTGATGGGTTGGCGCGTTGCTTCGTTGAGCGCGCGGGTTTGTTGCCCCATCATGGCGGGGACGAATTCGGCACATTGCACGGGCTTGCCGGCCTCATGCTTGCGGTCAATTGCATGCACACGAGCGCCCGCGCGAGCGGCTGAGGCTGCGGCAGAGGCTCCTGCTGGACCAAGCCCGACGACAAGAACGTCTGGAAATGTTGTGCCCATCATGCCGCGCATGAAGATTTCACCTTGGCGTCAAAATTGCCGCCGATTTTGATCGAGCAACAGGCGTGTTGCTGCGTGAAGGGGCGACCGATGGCATTGCATAAGTCAACGACCCCTTCAGCAGGAAAGGCGATACCATCGAGACCGGCCATCACGGCATAGGCATCGACTATGCGCTTGTGCATTCCGGCGGGGCGGGCACAACCCAGCAAGACTTGTTTTTGCGGCAAGCGTTCGCGGGCTTCCAAGAAAATACGACCGACATCGTGGGCGTCAGGCGTGACGAAATTCTTGCCGTAAAATGGCATCACGACGACCAGGACGAGTGAATGGATGGCGTGACGGGCGCAAATGTCGAGAGCGTTGGCTTCGCCAAGCGTACGGCCATAGTGCAGGCCGATGACGATATGCGGGACCACTTCCATCGAGGTTGAGCAGAGGGCGGCAAGTGTCGCCTCGAAGTCATCAACTGTACGATCGAGATGGTAGACTTCCTTGATGGTTTCTTGCGCGCCGATCACATCCATCATAGCGGTATCGACGCCCGCGCTTTCCATCAGCTTGGCGCGACGTTGGTCGGTCAAGGCGCTGTGGATGGCGACTTTCAAGTGGGGGAAGTCGCGCTTTAACTTTTCGACGACCGGGTAATATTTTTCGTATTTGATTTCGTTGCGGCGGTTGGACCCGCCGGACAGTAAAAAGCCCTGCAAATCTTGCATTACGATCAAGTCACGGACTTTTTGGTCCAACATTTCTGGCGTTGTGGCCGGGATCATCGGCTCCAATATTTTGGCTTTGCAGTGATCGCAATCGAGGGCGCAAGCGCCGCCTGTGACTGAGAACGCCGGGAACGAATTCTTGCCGCAACCCTTGATGTCCTGGCTGCTATACTCTTTAAAAGTTGGTGTTGAAAAGCGGATGGGTGTTGATGCGCCGCGTGCGTCTGCAGCGCTTTGCATCCGCGCAATGAGGGCCTGATCCAAAATCGCGTCTTCCAGCGCCTCGACAGCGCTTACGCGCGTGGTCCAGTCGTTTCGACCTAACAGCTTGACCTCCATAGGCCACCTCTCCCAGTCTCGCCCAAGCAGCCACTTCCGAGCAACTTTTGGCGAATATTCGTATTTTTGAATATGAAAGTGCAGAGTGGGCCTTAAAGCAAGCCTAATCTTGCGTCCAGTGAGTGGTTTAGGCCGAAATTCTATTCAACCCGCGGCGCGAAGGCGGGCCAGCACCTTAAGGCCGGGATAACCGTCGGCGGGCGTTAGTCCGACTTTAGTTTGGAACGCGCGGACGGCTAGCATCGAGTCGCGTCCCAAACGGCCGTCGGTGCCACCGGTATCAAAGCCGAGGGCGGTCAGACGTTTTTGGGTTTCGATCACCTCGGGCAAGGTAAGTGCGCGTTCGCCGCCGGGGAATTGTTGGACAAAAGGTGCGCCGCCGCGAATGCGATCCGCCAGATGCAAAATCGCCAAAGCGTAGGTGTTGGCTGGGTTGTAGGAGCGGACTGCGTCGAAGTTCTGGGTCAGTAGGAAGGTTGGCCCACCGGCGACGGGTTGCCAGAGACGGGCGAATTCTGTCGGGCGAGGGAATGGTTGGCCGTTCGCCTGCGTGATGCCTTTTGTGATCCACGAGGAGAGCGGTGCTTTTGCCGTTGTATTTGTGGTCACGCCTTGAGGGACACGTACTTCGTAGCCCCAGCCTTCGCCGCGCCGATATTTGCCGCGCTTGACGATGTACTGCGCCGTACCGGCTAACGCGTCGTCGGGTGGTCCGAAGGGCGAGACGCGACCATCGGCGTTATAGTCAACGCCCATATTGAGCCAGACTTCCGGCATCCATTGCGTGTGTCCCATGGCGCCGGCCCAGGAGCCAACCATGTCTGTGGGTGTACCCCAGCCACGCTCGATGATGACGAGGGCGTTGAGCAGCTCTTGTTCCCAATAGGGACGGCGGCGCGGTTCGCCCCAGGCGAGGGCTGCCAGTGCCGGTATGATCGGGCGCATGTGTTTGGGGTTGACGACCACATCGCCGAAGGCTGACTCCATGCCCCAGAGGCCGAGCATGGTGTAGCGGTCAACGCCGGTGTCGCGTTCGATACGTGCCAGCAACGGTCCGTGCTCGCGCGCGCGTTCCTTGCCTATGGTGACGCGCCAATCGGAGACACGCCGATTGAGGTATTGCCAGACCTGTTCGCGGAACTCTGGCTGTGCGCGATCGAGTGCGTAGACGCTGGTATCCGGCTTTACTGCGCTCATTACGCGGTTGTAGGTCGCCTCTGAGACGCCGCGAGTGCGGGCTCGGGGCTTGAAGGTTTCTACCCATTGCGGGAATGTCGCGGTCGCTGTTTGCGCGCCGGCGGCTCCGCTGACCGATAGCGCAGCGATTGCCATGCCGCCTTGCAAGACGTGGCGTCGTGCGAGTTTCTTGGACATCAGTTGACGATCCTTAGATGCGGCAGCGGCGGATATTTGATCACACCAACTTGTTGGCGCGGCCTTGCCAATATTTATCACGCAGGAGACGTTTATAAAGCTTCCCCGTGGGATGGCGCGGTAACTCGCGCTCGAAATCGACAGAGCGCGGACATTTGACATGACTGATATTGGTGCGACAGAATTCCATCAGTTCGGCTGCAAATTCTGGCGTTGCTGATGCCCAATCCAAGGGTTGCACCACAGCCTTCACTTCTTCGCCGAAGTCTTCGTTCGGTACGCCGATAACTGCCGCATCGGCGATCCTCGGGTGTGTGATGAGCAAGTCCTCGACTTCCTGGGGATAGATATTGACGCCGCCGGAAATGATCATGTGAGCTTTGCGGTCGGTCAAATAAAGGAAGCCATCGGCGTCAACGTAGCCAACATCGCCGAGGGTGCTCCAACCTTCCGGCGAGCGGGCTCCTGCCGTGCGTTCGGGATCGTTGTGATATTCAAACGACGGGGCGTTGGCGAAGTAGATGGTGCCGACGTTGTCTACCCCTGGCGGCAAGGCCTTGCCTGTCTCATCAACGATGCGGATGTCGCCCATGATGGCGCGACCGACGGTGCCTTTGTGCGCCAGCCATTCGTCTGATGTGCAGGCCACGAGCCCGTTGCCTTCGGTGCCGGCGTAGTATTCGTACAAGACGGGGCCCCACCACGCGACCATACGCTCCTTAACCTGCGTCGGGCACGGTGCTGCTGCGTGAATGGCGCATTGCAGTGATGAGAGATCGTGGGCGTTGCGTTGCGCATCCGTCAGTTTGAACATGCGGACAAACATCGACGGCACCCACTGGCTATGGGTGATGCGATAGCGCTCGATCAATGCAAGCGCTTCGATGGGATCGAATTTTTCCATAATGACAACTGTGCCGCCCAACCGCAGGACAGTCATGGTGAAGCGCAGGGGGGCTGCATGATAGAGCGGCGCGGGCGAAAGATAGCGGGTTTTATTGTCGAATTTGTAGAGCGTCGCAGTCGTTTGCATCAGGCGCGACGGCGCATCGAAAGCTTCGTCTAAGAGTTCTGCTTTAATTCCTTTGGGGCGTCCCGTTGTGCCCGACGAATAGAGCATGTCTCGGCCAGTGCTTTGATCTGCCACGGGCGACGTTGGCTTTCCGCGTGTTGCATCAAGCCAAGACTCGAAACCCGGAACCTCTCCGCCGACAGTGAAATAGGCGCGGAGGTTTGGCGATTTTTCACGCAGCGCCAAAGCAACGTCGCGCAATGGGGCTGAAACAATCAAGGCTTTGGCGCCACTATCGCGCACTATGTAATCCGCCTCCGACACAGATAGGCGCGTGCTCATGGCGGTAAAAAAAAGCCCGGCGCGTTGAGCCGCGAAGCAGATTTCATGAAAATGCGGACCGTTTTCCAGAAATAGTGCGATCGCATCGCCGCGTTGCAATCCCAAAGCACGAAACAAATGTGCGGCCTGATTGGAGCGTTCTTCCAACTGCCGAAAGCTGATGGTTTCTCCTGTTCGTGCCATGATGATGGCAGGGGCGTCTGGCGTTGTACGTGCGTGGTGGGCGGGATGCGTCATGTCAGACTGCTTTCGCTTAGGCTGAAATACGAACTTGCATGTCGGCGTATCCGCGGACGAAACTTGATGGGATGCGCGTTGGCTCACCGACGACCTCGACGTTGGGATAGCGCTTCAGCAACTCCTCCCAGAGAATGCGTAATTGCATTTCGGCTAAGCGATTGCCAACACAGCGATGTACTCCGAAGCCGAACGACAGATGCTGACGTGCACGCGGACGGTCGATGATGAACTGATCGGGATTTTCAATAACCTCAGCATCGCGATTGCCGGAGACGTACCACATGGCGACTTTGTCGCCGGCCTTTATGGTCTTGTCGTGCACGACGACGTCGGTCAAAGCGATGCGTCGCATATAAGCGAGTGGAGTCTGGTAGCGAATTATTTCTGAAACCATGTTTGGAATGACTGCAGGGCTCTTGCGCAGCTTGTCGTATTCGCCTGGATTTTTGTTGAGGAAATAGAGACCGCCGCTGATTGAGTTGCGGGTTGTGTCATTGCCGCCGACAATGAGCAGAACGAGATTGCCGAGAAACTCGCGCGGTGGCATATCGCGCGTCGCCGGATTGTGCGCCAGCATTGACACTAAGTCTGGCTTTGGTGGCGCGTTCACGCGCTCATTCCAGAGGCCGACAAAATATTGCAAGCACTTCTGCAGCTCGAGTTCGCGGGCATCCCAGTCGGCATCTGTGACTGGCAACTTCGTGGCTGTATCGGACCAGTGGGTGAGTAGGCGGCGGTCTTCAAAGGGGAAGTCAAACAGTGTTGCTAGCATCTGCGTTGTCAGTTCGATGGAGACGCGGTCGACCCAGTTGAAGGTTTGATTGATGGGAAGCGATTCTATGATGGCAATGACGCGGCTACGTATCACGCCTTCGAGGTTCGCGAGGTTGCCTGGTGCCACGATGGGGCTGACCGCAAGGCGTTGTTCATCGTGCTTCGGCGGGTCCATGGCGATGAACATTGGCAGACGCACATCCTCGGTTCTTGGCTCAGATAGTGTGATGCCGCGCTTGGACGAGAACACCTTGTGGTTGGTGTCGGTCGCCATTATGTCGTTGTAGCGCGTGATCGACCAATAGGGTCCGAAGGGACTGTTTTCGCAGTAATGGACGGGGGCCTCACGACGCATGCGCTCGAAATATGGCCCGATGGTATCATCGGCGAATCTCTGCGGATCGCTCATGTCGAGCGAGGCGAGCGGGACGGAATAGGCGGCGTCGCGGGCTGCTGCCATTGCGGTTGTGGTCATTGTCATGCTCCTGGTGCCGTGCGTAACACTTATTTAGTGCTGACCTTCGGGGGTGTGGACGACCAAGCCATCCAACGTGTCCGTCATCGCAACTTGGCACGCGAGCCTTGAGTTTGGCTTCGTGATGGCTGCGAACGACAACATATCTTGCTCGGACTCGGTTTGAGGACCGGTTTTCTCGAGCCAATTCTGTTCGACATAGACATGGCACGTGGCGCAGGCGCACTGCCCGCCGCAGTCTGCATCGATCCCCGGCACGCCATTGTCGACGGCGGCCCGCATGATCGTCGTTCCAACCGGCACTTCCACGTCGCGGCGCGTCCCATCATGGGCAATAAACGTCAATTTCGGCATATCTTCCCCTCGTGTATCTTATCGTGGCCGCGCACCAATTTGCAGACAGCAGGGCGCTACGGCTTGGTGGCATCCTATCCGCATTCGTACATCTGACCAGAGCCCTTACACGCCGGGGCATATGTCCTGGATGCAGCACGCAACGTCGCGCATGTGTGCGCTGCAGCAAATTATTGAATTCGGTTTGGTGATCGGCGATTCTGGCAGTTGTCAGAGCGCTGCGGAACCGCTCTACAATCGTGATGTCGAGATCGGTTCGGATTTGTGCGCACCACTCGAAATTGAAGTTTGGTTCTCCACCACTGGCGAGCGGCACTGTGAATTTTGATTTTTCTGACGACATGAAGCTTTTGCGCGAAGAGGCGCGACGATTTCTTGCCGAGCGATCCTCCTCCAAGCAGGTTCGACTGGTTCTCGATGGGAAGACCGACTTTGACCGTGCGCTATGGCAATCGATGGCCGAGCTTGGTTGGCTTGGTATTGCGGTCCCGACAGACTTCGGCGGGTCGGATCTCGGATATGAGGCGCTTTGTATTCTTGCCGAGGAAGTTGGCCGCGCGTGTGCGAGCGTGCCGTTTTCATCTTCGGTTTATTTGGCGACGGAAGCCTTGGTGCTGGCAGGGACGCCTGAACAGAAGCGGGCTTGGTTGCCAAAACTGGTCAGCGGGAAAGCCATCGCAACATTTGCGTTGGCGGAAGGCGCAGGTAATCCCTCGGCCCGCAAGATCAAATGCGTTGAGCGCGATGGCCGGTTGAGCGGCACCAAGTGGCCGGTCGCAGATGGCGCGATGGCCGACTTTGCTGTTGTCGTGGCGCAGTCCGCCGACGGCACGCCATCGCTCTACCTTGTGGATTTGACAGCGTCGGGCGTGACTCGGGCACCGTTGCAGACGCTTGATCCGGCGCGGCCACATTTCAAACTGACATTCGACAGTGTCCCTGCTGAGCGTTTGAGCCTGGACGGTCGCGGTTGGGACAACATCGTCAAATTTATTGAGCGTGCGGCGATTGTTATGGCGTTTGAGCAGTTAGGCGGCGCTGACGCATGCCTTGCCAGCGCCACCGCTTATGCCAAGGAACGCTACGCTTTTGGCCGACCCATCGGGTCATTTCAAGCCATCAAACATAAGCTCGCGGATATGTATGTCGGCAACGAATTGGCACGCTCGAATGCCTATTGGGGCGCTTGGGCGTTGACGAAGAATGCGGCGGAGTTGCCACTGGCTGCGGCGTCGGCGCGGGTTTCAGCGACGCAAGCCTATGATTTTGCAGCCAAGGAAAGTCTGCAGACGCATGGCGGTATGGGTATGACGTGGGAGACCGACTGTCATCTTTTTGTGCGTCGCTCAACGATCCTGTCCGGTGCGCTTGGAACGACGTCGTTCTGGAAAGATCGCATCGTCACGTCGCTTGAGATGCGCAACGCACCATAGAAGAATTACATCGGAGAAGCCGCATGGACTTTGATGATACACCTGAGGAAGCGATATTCCGGCGCGAGGTGCGGGCGTTTCTCAACACGCATGCTAGCCCGAAATCACCATCGTCACGCGGTTTGCGTCGGCGATTTATTCGGGACGCGGCTGATCTAGCGGCGGCGAAGGCGTGGCAAGGCAAAAAGGCTGCTGCTGGATTTGCTGCCATCACCTGGCCGAAGGACCTTGGTGGACGTGGCGGCACGGCCATTGAGCAAGTGATTTACAATCAGGAAGAGGCCGACTTTGACGTGCAGCGCGGCGCGTTTGAGATCGGGCTTGGTATGTGCGTGCCTACTCTGATGAAGTATGGCAAGCCGCAGCAGCTCAAGCGCTATGTTGCGCCTGCGCTGCGCGGCGAGGAGATCTGGTGCCAGTTGTTTTCGGAGCCAAGCGCGGGATCGGATCTGGCTGGTCTTCGGACACGCGCGGTGCGCGATGGCGATGATTGGGTGATCAATGGGCAGAAGATTTGGACGTCTGGGGCGCATTTTTGTGATTTTGGCATCATCGTCACGCGTACCGATCCAAACGCGCAGAAGCATGCGGGCCTGACGTTCTTTTTCCTCGATATGAAGTCGAAAGGCGTGGAGGTGCGGCCGATCAAGCAAATCTCCGGCGCGGCGAACTTCAACGAAGTGTTCTTTGCCGATGTGCGCATTCCCGACGAGCAGCGGCTTGGCGCGGTGGGCGACGGGTGGAAAGTTTCTTTGACCACGCTGATGAATGAGCGACTTGCCGTTGGCGACAATACTGGGCCTGCGGTCGAGGACCTTGTCGATTTGGCGCGAGGGCTCGACTTGGATGATGCGCCCGCGCTGCGCAATGGTGCGGTGCGCGAAAAACTTGCTGATTGGTTTGTGCAATCACAAGGAGTGAAGCTCACCAAATTTCGCACCATGACAGCGCTCAGCCGCGGCCAAACACCGGGGCCCGAGGCGTCGATCACCAAGCTGGTGAGTGCGAAGCAGGGGCAGGACATCGCGGCGTTTGCGGTTGATCTTCTGGGTATGGCGGGCGCGGTGACTGATACCGAGCTCAGCCCGATGCATGCGTGGTTTCAGCAGGCCGTTTTGCAGGCGCCTGGATTGCGGATTGCAGGCGGGTCGGACGAGATCCTTCGCAATATTATTGCTGAACGCGTGCTTGGGTTGCCTGCGGACGTGCGCGTTGACAAAGACGTGCCGTTCAATGCGCTACCAACTGGCGCCCGCTGAACTTTATATGCTTCAGGCACGAAAACGCCGGTACCATTGACCCATCGGGAACGGCACCGGCGTTTGCAGTCCTGAGCTTACTTGCTTTCGTTGGCCATGACTTTGCCGAACATTTCGAAGCTATTGCCTTTCACGCGCGCCAATTGCACGGCCTGTATCGGGTAAAAATCCGTCGGGCTCGTATTGATCTTAATGCCCGGCAGCAGCAATGGGGCTTCGAAGCCTTGAAGCGATGCGGCCTGCTTCATCAGGTTTTCACGGGTTAGGTTATCACCTGCCTTCTTGAGCACTTCGATCATGGTGTGGGCGACGGAATAGCCGTAGTTATGCGTGTCGTCTTTGAGGTTTGCTTGCGGCATATATTTGGCTGCAAAGGCGCGATAGGCCTTCACGTCAGCCGCATCGTTCCACTGGGGATCATTGGCGTCCTTGCGATAGAGCGCGAGGATGATACCTTGCGAGGCTTCAACGCCTGCGGGGACGAACACTGTGCCGAATGATGACGACACGTTGTTGAGATAGTGCACAGGTTTCCAACCGATTTCGGCGGCCTTTTTGATGGCTTGGGCTGCGAACTTTGGCGTCGTGATATTGAAGAAGACGTTGGCGCCTGAGTTCTTGAGCTGGATCATTTGACTGTCGACGGTCGGATCGGTGACTTCGTAGGTCGACAATTGGACAATCATCTTCTCGTTGTCTTTGCCGAGACCTGCTTTGAAGCCGTTGAAGTAATCCTTGCCGTAATCGTCGTTTTGCATCAGCACGCCGATTTTTGCGTCTTTCTGAGTTTCGAGAATATGTTTGGCGTAGATGGCGCCTTCTGTTTGGTAGTCAGGCTGCCAACCCATCGTCCAGGCGAAATCCTTTGGCTGGCCCCACTTTGATGCTCCGGTCGCGACGAACATTTGCGGTACTTTTTTTGCATTCATATATTTATGAATGGCGGTATTTCCAGGCGTTCCAAGTGTATTGAAAAGGGCCAACACCTTGTCTTCTTCGACGAGCTTGCGCACCATTTCGACGGTCTTCGGTGGTGCGTAGCCGTCATCATATGTGACGAAATTGACTTTGCGACCGTTGATGCCGCCGCTTTCATTGACCATTTTAAACACGGCTTCGATGGTACGGCCGATGTTGCCGTAGGCAGACGCGTTGCCAGAATATGGCATCGTGTTGCCGATCTTTATTTCGGTGTCAGAGGCACCTTCGTCGTATTTCTTTTGGGCAAATGCTGATGATAGAGACAGGCTTGCAGCAAGTGCGGAAGCACTTGCTGTTAGAATAATGCGTCGATTGATGGTCATGTTCTTCCTCCTTCAGATACGTCGTCTTCTTATAGTTCGACAGTTTTTAGTGCCGCATTATGTTCAATGTCGCACTTTGCGCCAAAGCGAGGCAAGGCCACCGGCGATGCCATTGGGCATTAAATACATGAGAGCGATCAGCGCGATACCGTAGATTGTCCAGGGTTCGAGTTCGATCGGCAGGTGCATCGTATTGGTTAGCTTCTTCGTCAATGCGTCAGCGTACTTCTCGATCACCTGGACGAAGATACCGCCAATTAGGGCTCCGGGCAGGGACGCTATCCCGCCGACGACCGCGCCGACGAGGATTGCGACGGAAAGCTCAAAGCGAAAGCTATCGGGGGAAACGAACTCGAAAATAATGGCATGTAACGCGCCGGCGATACCCACATATATGGCGCTGACGCCGAAGGTCACGGCTTTGGTGCGCGCCGTGTTGATGCCCATGGTATCTGCGGCCAATGGTTGATCACGGATCGCGCGCATGGCACGGCCGACGCGGCTATCAAGCAGGTTGCGCGCCAGCCAAAACATGATTATGGCGACGATGACGACGATAATATACATCCACACGTCACCTGAGAACGGCAACCCGAACGGCGCGTCCGGCTTGATGAGGTTGATGCCCTGCACGCCGTTGGTTAGCGGCTCTAAATGGCGGTACTTCAACATCTGGGGTACGGCGATGGCGAGTCCGAAAGTGGCGAGCGCGAGATAGTGCCCTTCTAGGCGCAAGGCTGGCAAGCCGAAGAGATAGCCGATGACGAAACAGACAATGGCGGCCACGGGTAATGTCAGCAGATAGTTAGCGTTGTAGCGGTCGATCAGAATTGCGGCGCAGTAGGCGCCAACTGCGAAAAACGCGCCATGGCCCAACGAGATCTGACCATTGAACCCGGTCAGCAAATTCAAGCCCAGGACGGCGATGGCGTAGACAACCATCAACGAGATTTGCAGGATCGTGAAGTTACTCAGCAGCCCCAGCTGCGCGCCAATAACGGGAAGCGCCGCCAATCCAACAATGATGGCTAGCCCTGCCATGTTCGACAGCGCCGGTTTAGGGGCGGTGACTGCGGCTGAAATGGGTGCTGTCGTATCGATCGTGGCCATGTGGATTACACCCGTTTCACGATCGTGCGGCCAAATAGGCCGTTTGGCTTCAAGGTCAAGATGGCGATGACGATGGCCAGCGCGACCATGAGTTTTTCACCGTTGCCGACGACGTATAGCCCGGTCGCCTTCTCGAGCATATTGCCGAAATAGGCGACGAGATTTTCGAGAACGCCGACGAGAAATCCACCGGCAACTGCTCCTGCAGGATTAGCAATGCCACCGACCAGTGCACCGGCGAAACCGTAAAGCAGAATGCTGGCCATCATGTTGGGCTCTAAATAGACGGCAGGCGCGACCATGGCACCGGCAATTGCGCCAATGGCTGCCGCCAATCCCCACCCGAGCGCCAGCATCCAATCAACGCGCACCCCCACTAGGCGGGCGGACGCCGGGTTTTGTGCTGCTGCGCGCATGGCGAGGCCGAGTGAGGTGAACCGAAAGAAGGCGAACAGTGCAAAAAGCAGCAAGAGCGAAACGGCAATCATACCGATTTGATGAGGGCCGATGTAACCAGATCCGGCAAAGGTGACATTGGGGAAGGGCGAGGGAAAAGCCTTGATGGTATGGGACCAGATCGCACCGGCGAGGGAGTGAAAGATCGCGAGCAGTCCTATGAATACGACCACATTTGACAACACCGGCGCACCATGAAGCGGCCGCAGTATGAAGCGTTCGATGATGATGCCGATCAGAAACGAGAGACCCGCCGAGAAGGCGAGAGCAACCCAGAAGTTGAGCCCCCACTGGATTAATTGCCAAGTGAGGTAAGTCGAGAACATGGCCATCTCGCCTTGGGCAAAATTGAGATGGTCGGTTGCGACGAAAATCATCACTAGCGCCAAAGCCACGCAGGCATAAATGGCGCCATTGGCTAGACCTGACGCTACTTGCTGGATGAATTGTTCCATCACTCACTTCCGTTATTCAATTGTCCCACATTTGGGCGGCGCGGCTTCAATGTGGTCTTCAGTAACCAAGGTAGGATCGGCGAATGCCTTCATCGTTTTTAATTTGATCGGCGGGACCGGACATGACAATGCGACCAGTCTCCAGAACGTAGGCTTGCTGAGCCAAATTTAGCGCGAGCGCTGCGTTTTGTTCGACCAGCAGCATCGATACTTTTGATGTTTCGTTGATCATCCGCATGATGCGAAAGATCTCGGCCACAATCAGAGGGGCCAGACCGAACGACGGCTCGTCCAGCAGCATCAAGCGGGGCCGCAGCATCAAGGCGCGACTGATGGCCAGCATTTGCTGTTCACCGCCCGACAGCGTTCCTGCTTGTTGGGTCAAGCGCTCTTTCAAGCGCGGAAAGTAGGTTAGAACCATATCGAGATCTCGGGCGACTTCGACTTTATCTTTGCGCACGTAGGCTGCAATCTTGAGATTTTCTTCAACGCTGAGACCAACGAAGGTGCCACGCCCTTCGGGCACATGTGCCACGCCTAGGCGCACAATATTTTCAGTCATCTCGCCGTTGATTGGGCGGCCTTCAAAGTTAATTTCACCCTCACGGCGGACCATGCCGCAGATCGCGCGCAAGGTCGTGGTTTTGCCCGCGCCATTGGCGCCCAATAGC
>JABFRJ010000442.1 GCA_013141255.1 Hyphomicrobiaceae bacterium | reverse complement strand
CAGATTTGAAGAGCCAGTAGCCGGTTGAGATGATGGGTGCGGGGGCTTTTTTTGGCGGTGGTTTGGATTGAGAGCTTTTTGCTTGAGTGGTGGCGAGTTTTGGCGCGGATGAAGGGCGCTTCTTTGATTTGCTTTCGGCCTTGCTCACGCGTTCCCCCACTTAGATGTCTTGCGCTCGTCCATTCGTCTTGGGCGCTACCTGTCTTGCCGCGACTGTTCTCGTGACTTGGTTTGAGCAGGCTTGCAAGGGGGAGGGCCGAGAAGCGTCCGATGCAAACCGACGCGATTGGCGCGCGACACGCGACGCGCGACGCCAATCTACTCCCGGCAATGTTGAAAAGTGTCGAATTTGCTATCGACATTGCGTCCGTGTGTGATTGCTTGGGTGGCCACCTCCGTGGCCATGACGACGGGGAGGGCTGAATTTAGCGGACAAGGACGAAGGAACTTTTGGCCGTGCTCGTTTTGCTAGGGCCGTCAGCGCATGTTGCTTCACAAAGCGGACGCTTCAAAAAAAACGACTCGTCCCCGTGCGTGCCGATGGCGTTCGCAGGGGATGAGCCGCGCAAGTTTCCCTAGCGCCTCGTTGATCGAGGCGGCACAATCTAATCGACAATATATTTTTGACCCGCGACACGCAGTGTGCGGCGACGCTTTATACGGCGCGACGAATTCATCGCACGCACCAAGCCGCAAAACAGTAGGCAGTGACCAATCAGCGCCCGGCTGAGACGCGGCATTGACTACCAGCTTTTTACTAACGACGATTTAGTCACACTCGCTCGCGTCGCTCGAAACATGAGTATCGGCGCAAGCAAATGGCGACCATAACCGGCTCAGTGCACGAACGATTTAATGTGCGTGCTCTGGTGTCGTGAGCTTTTCGATTTGATCTTTGAGCTTGAGTTTTTCATGCTTCCAGCGGCGAACCTTACTCTCGTCGGCGCGCGGTCTGGACAGCTCCTCTTCGATACGACGCTTCAGAAGACGATGCTTCTCGGAAAGTTCAGTCAGATGCGCCGCTAGAGCCATCTTTCCACTCCTTCTTGCGTTGAAGATGCTAAAAGTCTGCCATGAAAGATGCGCTTTGTCCAATATCTGTTGCCACCATTTTTGATCACTGATGGTTCCTAAATGTTGCAGGTTGTCGTCGTATACTCGCCAAGATGGTTCAGGGTCACTTGAATGTTTGACGCGCATTTTAGTTGTTTTTTGCTCGCCTCAGTGATTGAGCCTGTTGCTCCGCGCCGCGCGGTCACGTAAATGCTTGTTCAATATCTATGTTCAGGCTTGGCCGTCTCATGTTGGCACGATACCGAAACCCAACGATATGATGGGATTGGGCCGACCCGAACTTCAATCAACCCGGCCTACACTCAGGACGAAAACTGCCCAATGTCGACGGCAACCACCGAAACAGACTTGCGTGAGCTGCTCAGTCGGCTCAAAGCGGAACATCGTGACCTCGATGCAGAGATCATCGCCTACGAAATGACGGGCGGCATCGATCAGTTGCTAGTTAAACGCTTGAAGAAGCGAAAACTGACACTGAAGGACCGAATTATTGCGGTCGAAGATCAGCTTTTTCCCGATATAATTGCTTGATCGCCGCTTGGGTGAAAGCACCCCGTCTGGCCCCAGAGTTTGCGCGATTTTCGATGGATCTTGGACGATGACTGACAAGAAATCTGCGACGCCCAAGCCACCAGCCCCCGCGCCGGTCGTTGGTATCATCATGGGCAGTATTTCAGATTGGCCGACCATGAAGAAAGCCGCCGACGTTTTGGAAAAGCTCGGCGTCCCCTTTGAAGCCAAGGTTGTGTCAGCACACCGGACGCCGGAGCGGCTTTACGAGTATGCTAAGGGCGCACGCGGTCGCGGGTTGAAGGTTATTGTTGCGGGCGCGGGTGGTGCGGCGCATCTGCCTGGGATGACGGCATCTATGACGACGCTGCCGGTCTTGGGCGTGCCGGTACAATCGAAGGCGCTTTCGGGGCAGGATAGTTTGCTGTCGATTGTACAGATGCCAGCGGGAATTCCGGTGGGGACACTGGCTATAGGAGAGGCGGGCGCCACGAATGCGGGTTTGCTGGCCGCACAGATCCTGGCGATTAGCGATTTGGCATTGGCGGAGCGTCTGGAACAGATGCGGGCAGAACAGTCTGCGTCGGTTGCGGAATTCCCGCCGAAAGACGGCTGAAAGTCGGACTTGCCCGGCGATTAAGGCTCGACAGCAGACCTTGCCAGCCGTTATCTCCGGCGCGCGGGCGTTTACCCGTTCAAGGTTCTGAGGCAATTACAGCATGGCGATGCAGCGCATGGGTCCCCTCCCCCCTGGATCAACCATTGGCATTCTCGGCTCGGGGCAACTGGGCCGGATGTTGGCGATGGCGGCGGCGCGGCTCGGGCTTAAGTGCCACATTTATGCCGATGCGCCGGGGCCCGCATTTGACGTGGCAGACAGGACGACCGAGGGCGCATATGGCGACTGGACGGCACTTGAGGCTTTTGCCAAGCGCGTGCAGGCGGTGACGTATGAATTCGAGAATGTGCCTGAGGCGACGGCGCTATTTCTGGCGAAGCATGTGCCAGTGCGGCCGGGCGCGAAGGCGTTGGCGGTGGCGCAGGATCGGCTGACGGAAAAGGCTTTCATTACAAGCCTTGGCATCGCGGTGGCGCCGTATCATGCGGTCGATACGGCTGCAGACATTGCGGCTGGGCTCAAGGCATTTGGGGCGCCTGGTATCCTGAAGACGCGGCGGCTTGGCTACGATGGCAAGGGGCAGGTCAGCGTCGCGCCCGGGGATGATTTCGGCGCGGCGTTTGCCGAACTGGGCGGGACGCCATCGGTGCTTGAGCAGCGGCTGGCTTTTGTACGTGAGATTTCAGTGCTCGTATGCCGGTCCGAAACAGGCGCGATTGTGACCTACGATATTCCGCAGAACACGCATCAGGGCGGGATTTTGCGCAGATCGGTGGTGCCTGCGCCGCTCGAAGACGAGGTGGCATTGGCGGCGAAGGTAATGGCGGGACAGATTGCCGAGGCGCTGCTGTATGTGGGCTTGCTGGCGGTTGAGATGTTCGATTTAGGACCGCGTGCGCCCGAGGGCCAGCGACTGTTGGTCAATGAGATTGCGCCACGCGTGCATAACTCTGGGCATTGGACGCTCGATGCCTGCCCGGTCAGCCAATTCGAGAATCACATGCGGGCGGTGGCGATGTGGCCGCTGGGGTCGGGTGAGCGGCATTCGGACGCGGAAATGCGCAATCTCATTGGTGAAGAGGCTTTGGCATGGCGCGGGTTGGCTGCCGAGCAGGACTTGTGCGTGCATTTTTACGGTAAGAACGACCCGCGCGAGGGCCGTAAAATGGGACATGTGACGCGGCTTTTTCCGCGCGAGATGACACCTGCGCCGGTCGCCAAAGCGAAGCGCGCACCGAAGTCGTAGGGCTTGCCAGTGCCCTGGGACTTGATTTTGGTGAATTTTCCCTGGATTTTGCGCGGAAAAGTCGCTGAATTTTGCGATTGGTGGCGTGGACAAGGCGCGATTGTTTTGTTATGACACTGCCAGCTGGGATCCGCGTTCCGGCTGGTTTTGCGTTATCTGACGTCATAACCCGTTGCCTGCGGATCCACATCCCACAATTTTGGCCCTTCAACCGGCTTTTTAGCGAGGTTTCCCCGCGTGCTCGTTCAAGTTCGTGACAACAACGTCGATCAGGCTCTTAAAGCGCTCAAGAAAAAGCTGCAGCGCGAAGGCGTGTTCCGTGAAATGAAGTTGCGGACTCACTTCGAAAAGCCATCGGAAAAGCGCGTGCGCGAAGAAGCGGAAGCTGTTCGCCGTGCCCGCAAG
>JABFRJ010000320.1 GCA_013141255.1 Hyphomicrobiaceae bacterium | reverse complement strand
TGCCAACCGAGATTGAGCAAAAATTGAAGGCAGTGCAGACATGGATGGCCAACACGCCGCCCGTTGTTCGTGCATACGTGCCCGTGCTCAATTGGGGCGCGACTTACAATAGCAACACTTTCAGTAATGATGCTCTGGCCGCCATCATTGTTACCATCATGTTGATCCCACAAAGCCTCGCCTATGCGATGCTGGCTGGAATGCCACCAGTCACAGGACTCTATGCCAGTATCCTGCCCTTAATTGCTTACACACTGTTTGGCACGAGCCGAGCATTGGCAGTTGGGCCTGTGGCGGTCATTTCTTTGATGACGGCCTCAGCGATTGGCAAAGTTGCGTCGACGGGCACGGTGGACTACGCAACCGCAGCGATAGTATTGGCGTTCTTGTCTGGTATCATATTGCTCATCATGGGGGCGTTCCGACTTGGAGCGTTGGCAAATTTTCTCAGCCATCCTGTCATATCAGGATTTATCACAGCTTCCGGTCTTTTGATCGCTGCAAGCCAATTGAAGCATATTCTCGGTGTCAAGGCCGACGGCGAGACCTTGCCGTCGTTGCTATCCGGTCTCTGGCAAAATTTGGCGTCTATGAACTATCGAACGTTTTTGATCGGTACGGCCGTTATCGGCTTTCTCTTCTGGTCGAGAACGCGGCTCAAGCCAACGCTTAAGGCGCGCGGTTGGTCCAATCGCCACGCTGACATAGCTACGAAGGCAGCCCCGGTTGCAGCTGTGGTGAGTACGGTAATTATTGTGTGGTTGTTCGGCTTGGAGAAAAGCGGAGTTAAGATTGTAGGGGCGATACCGCAGGGTTTGCCGCCGCTCTCAATCCCGCAATTCAACCTTTCCGTTTGGCGGGATCTCGTTCCCGCCGCGCTCTTAATATCTATCGTAGGATTTGTAGAGTCGGTATCAGTTGCGCAAACGCTCGCCGCAAAACGACGCCAACGTATTGTCCCGAACCAAGAGTTGATCGCGCTTGGCGCGTCGAACATCGCGTCGTCATTGAGCGGTGGGTTCCCCGTGACTGGAGGTTTCGCGCGCTCCGTTGTAAATTTTGACGCCGGAGCCGAAACACCAGCGGCTGGGGCCTTCACAGCTATTGGAATACTACTAGCCGCACTTCTATTAACACCATTCCTCTATTATCTACCGCAGGCAACGCTCGCCGCGACGATCATAGTCGCAGTGTTGTCACTCGTAGATTTGGGCGCATTGAAGCGAACGTGGCTGTATTCGGGTGGCGATTTTACTGCCATGATAGCGACCATAGGGTTGACACTCACACTCGGCGTCGAAATCGGTATTCTGGCCGGCATGGCTACATCGATCGGACTGCATTTGTGGCGAACCAGCAGACCCCACACAGCAGTCGTTGGCCTCGTGCCTGGTACGCAACATTTCAGAAATGTGAAACGACACCGCGTTGTAACGGGCGAGAAGGTCGCGACGTTGCGGGTCGACGAGAGCCTATATTTTCCGAATGCCCGATTTCTTGAAGATGAAATAGCCGCATTGGTAGTTGAGCGTCCCAGAGTTACAGATGTCGTGCTCATGTGTCCTGCTATCAATCATATTGATAGCAGCGCGCTTGAAAGCCTGGAGGCGATTAATCGAAATTTGAAAGACTCAAACGTCTCGTTCCATCTTTCAGAAGTCAAAGGTCCGGTCATGGATCGGTTGAAGCGAAGCCATTTCCTTGAGGAATTGACAGGTCAGGTCTTCTTGTCGCAGTTCGATGCATTGCGAATGCTTGATCCAAGTGTCCTCGAGTTGGCCAAGCCTCGCCTCGCCGCAGTTTCCGGCCCGCAACCAAAGGACTAAGTCATGGATGGGCTCGCCGTCGACTTGGCACGGTTTCAATTCGCCTTCACGATCTCCGCGCACATTATCTTTCCCGCCTTCTCAATTGGACTGGCGAGTTATTTGGCTGTGCTCGAAGCACTCTGGCTCAAGACAGGCGACGATATTTATCTCAATGTCTTCAACTTCTGGCTCAAGATCTTTGCCGTCGTCTTTGGTATGGGCGTGGTTTCTGGCTTGGTGATGAGTTATCAATTTGGCACCAATTGGAGCGTCTTTTCAGACAAGACTGGCCCTGTCCTCGGGCCCCTGATGGGATATGAGGTCCTTTCCGCGTTTTTCCTTGAAGCCGGCTTCTTGGGCGTAATGCTATTTGGTTTGTCGCGAGTCGGGCCGCGGTTGCATTTTTTCGCAACCCTCATGGTCGCGCTCGGAACGCTGATGTCAGCATTCTGGATTCTATCCGTGAATAGTTGGATGCAAACGCCTGCTGGGTTTGGCGTCAACGACAAAGGGCAATTCATTCCGGTCGATTGGTGGGCGATCGTATTCAATCCCTCTTTCCCTTATCGTCTGGTCCACATGGTGTTAGCCGCCTACCTTACGACGGCGTTTGTCGTGGGCGCCGTAGGTGCTTGGCATCTGTTAAAAAATAAGACCGACGCGCAAGCGCGTTCGATGTTTTCTATGGCCTTGTGGATGGCCGCCATTGTTACGCCCATGCAAATTGTTGCTGGCGACATCCATGGACTGAATACATTGCAATACCAGCCGATGAAGGTTGCCGCGATGGAGGGACACTATGAAACGCGCAAAGGTGCCCCATTGATCTTGTTTGGCATGCCGAGCAATGCCAATGAAAAGACAGAATATGCTATCGAAATTCCAAAACTTGGCAGTTACATCCTAACCCATAAATGGGATGGAGAAGTGAAAGGTCTCAAGGAATTTCCGAAGGCGGATTGGCCCAATGCGGCGGTGGTGTTCTGGAGCTTCCGCATTATGGTCGGGCTTGGCTTTGCCATGCTGGGGCTGGGGCTTTGGAGTTTGATTGCTCGCTGGCGCGTTGGCTTGCCGGAGGCGCTTTGGCTTCAACGCGCGGCTGTTGTGATGGGGCCAGCTGGATTCATAGCTGTTTTGGCTGGTTGGATAACGACCGAAGTCGGACGACAACCTTATACCGTTTACGGACTTCTACGGACTGTTGACAGCATTTCACCGGTGGCCGCGCCCGCAGTTGCCACGTCGCTATTTTTCTTTGTGCTCGTCTATTTTTCCGTTTTTGGCGCTGGAACATTTTACATCCTGCGCATGATGGCTCAAACACCCACATTGCGTGAGGCGGGGATCGATACTCACACCGTCGTGCGCGTTGCAGGATCTACGCCGGGGCCAACAATTAAAACGACGAAATCTGAAGATGCGCGTCGTTGATAGGATAAGCGATGACACTTGATTTACCACTGATCTGGGCCGGGCTCATTGCATTCGCGGTCTTCGCATATGTGGTGCTTGATGGCTTCGATCTTGGCGTTGGAATGCTGTTTCCGTTGATAGACGGCACAAGCAATCGCGACACGGCCATGAATTCGGTCGCCCCTGTGTGGGACGGTAACGAGACTTGGCTCGTTCTTGGCGGTGGTGGTCTGTTCGCCGTATTCCCCTTGGCATATGCTGTCATTATGCCTGCGCTCTATGCTCCAGTTACTGCGATGCTGCTTGGGTTGGTGTTACGTGGAGTTGCATTCGAATTCCGTTGGCGGACTGAGCGGGGAAAGGTTATCTGGGATTGGGCCTTTGCCCTGGGCTCCCTAACAGCCGCGATTGCGCAAGGATTTATGCTCGGAGCACTTGTGCAAGGCATCAAGGTTGATGGCCGCGCATATGGTGGAGGTTGGTTCGATTGGCTCACACCCTTCAGCATGACGACAGCCGCTGCTGTCACGGTCGGCTACGCCCTGCTTGGCGCTACGTGGTTGATTTTAAAAACGGAAGGCGACGTCCAGCGACGAGCATTCGGGCTTGCCCCCGTCCTGACAGTGGCATTGCTTGTCGGTATTGGTGCCGTGAGCCTTTGGACACCGTTTTTGAGCGCTCACTATGCTGAGCGTTGGTTTTCCTACCCTGCAATTTTATTCGCGGCACCGGTCCCGATCCTGGCGTTGCTGGCAGCCGGTCGCCTTATGTTGTCGATCAATGATCGACGCGACGTTGAGCCATTCCTTGCAACTCTGGCGTTGTTTGCTTTGTGTTTCATTGGACTTGGAATTAGTCTTTATCCATACATCGTGCCGCTCAGCATCACGATTGCTGACGCTGCTGGGCCAGATAAGAGTCTCGCTTTTCTTTTGGCTGGCGCCAGCGTCCTGATTCCACTCATCCTCATGTACACGGCATACTCGTATTGGGTGTTTCGCGGCAAGGTGGATACGAAAGGCGGGTACCACTGATGCCGACATCTGGGGTTGCCAAAATTAAGCCGCCAGCGCCGGGCGGCTCCGCACGGCATCGTGTAGTTTGGTTTTTGACCTTGTGGCTTGCGGGTGTATTTGCCCTTGGAGTTGCGGGCGGGGTGATCAAGCTGCTGTTGCGATAAAATATTATCATCGCCTAATCCGCGCCGATCGGAATATAAGCATCAGAACTAGATGAAAATAGTGCGTCACTGCGCGACGCCGTGACATGGCACTTGACATGAGGTATTAGGTTTTGGATTTACAGATCCCTGGTTCGAGACCAGGTGCTGGCACCATTTCCTTCCCGTCGTTCAAAAACACAGTTAGCTGCACGGATGGGCACCGGAGCGCAGATCGCGCACCTCAACGTGGTTGCTTTGTCGCCGAACTCTTGCGATCACCTTCGGCCCGGCAGAACGCCGCATTAAATCAAAAAGTTGAGGACGAAATGCCTTCTGCCAATTCGACGTCATGCGGCTTTGATTTCGGCACCTCGAACTCGTCGATTGGTCAATACAAAGGCAACGCCCCCGCACTCGTGCCAATTCAGAGCGGCCGCGTGTCCATTCCAACTGCAATTTTCTTCAGCTTCGATGACGGCAACGCCTATCATGGTCGCGAAGCGATCGACCGTTATCTTAACCGCGATGAAGGGCGTCTCATGCGCGCGTTGAAGGGCGTACTTGGCTCATCCCTCATTCACGAGACGACGATGGTAAAACGCGAGCGCTTGCGCTTTCTCGACATCATCGCGCGCTTCATCGCCTACGTCCGCGATGCTGCAGGCGGGCCATCGTCCGTGGTGATGGGCCGACCGGTGCATTTTGTTGACGATAATGAGACGGCCGATCGCGACGCCGAAGATCAGTTGCGTTCAGCGGCCAAGCTCGCGGGCTTCACCAATGTCGAATTTCAGTTCGAGCCCATCGCTGCAGCGCTCGACTATGAACACACGGTAACATCGGAGCAATTGGCGTTTGTTGTCGATATCGGCGGTGGGACGTCAGATTTTTCGATTGTCCGTGTATCGCCTAATCGGCGCGGCAAAGTTGATAGAAAATCCGATATATTGGGCTACTCAGGCATTCGTATCGGTGGCACGGACTTCGACAAGTATTTGGAGTTGCGCGCTGTGATGCCGCTGCTGGGACTCGGCAGCAAATTGCGGCACAAAGACATGGAACCACCGGTGTGGTGGTATCATGACCTCGCTACCTGGCAACGCATCAACGTGATGTACGATCCACGTGTCTCAACTGAAATCCGCCGCGTCCGTCACGAAGCCATGGAGCCAGAAAAGCTTGAACGCCTGTTGAGGATTATCGAAACGCGGAAAGGTCACGCGTTGCTTGGCGCTGTAGAGCAGGCCAAGATTGCGCTATCAGACGAAGAGAAAACGTCGCTACGTCTTCACGATTTAGCAGGTCTCAAAGACACGCAAATCACACGTCGACAGCTTGATGCAGCCATTGGCGCCAGCGTCGATCGCGTGGCCGAACGCTTGAAGCTCACACTGCAGAAAGCCTCGGTCAAAGCGACCGAAATCGATGCAGTCTTCTTGACCGGCGGATCTTCAAAACTACCATTGCTGCGCGCAAAAGTCCGCGCCATCTTCCCCGAAGCCTCCATCATCGAAGGTGACGCTTTCGGCAGTGTGGCAACCGGACTAACAATTGACGCATACAATAGGTTTGGCCGCTAAAAGCGCCGGTGCCTGTATCGCGTCACTGGCCAAGCAAAGGTTCGGCAGTAACGACTGCAGGTAGCGGCACTCGCGACCGGATCATGTCCGAAGCTTTGTCGGCAATCATCATAGTCGCGGCATTGAGATTGGCAGAAATCATACGCGGCATGATCGAAGCATCGACCACGCGCAGGCCCTCCATCCCGTGTACGCGCAATTGATCGTCAACGACCGCCAGCGGGTCCGCTTGTGGCCCCATGCGACACGAGCATCCCGGATGGAATGTTGTTTGGCCACGCTGCGTCGCCGCCGCCAGCAATTCATCGTCGCTCCGCACGTCAGGGCCCGGGAAATCTTCGCGCAGATAATAGTGCGCCAATGGTCCACCCGACAGCAGCTTGCGCGCGAGTTTCATGCCTTCGACTACAGTGCGGCGGTCAAGGTCATGCGTCAGGTAGTTGGTTTGAATGATGGGGTCCACAAATGGATCTGCCGACTGCGCATGTACGTAGCCGCGACTTTCCGGCCGTTGCTGCCACGAAGCCACGGTCATGCCGGGTTCGTCCTCAAGCTGCCCCTGCACGCCTTCCTTGTAGCTTGCAGGCGTAAACGTCAGCTGCAGATCTGAGCTGCCTGCCGAAAGACCCGAATGCCAGAAGCAATAGACCAGCGTCGGAGAAACCGCGAGCAGTCCCTTGCGTTGAAACGCCCAACGAGCGGCCTCGGTCATCAATTTGAAGCCACGGACTCGTTCGTTGATCGTCTCGATATTCTTAACTCGAATGACTGTGCGCGGCGCGTAGTGGTCTTGCAGGCCTTCGCCAACGCCCGCAAGCGCATGTTGCACTTGGATGCCAAGAGATTGCAAAAGTGCAACCGGACCAATGCCCGAAAGTTGCAACAATTGCGGTGAATTATAAGTGCCACCCGATAGGATGACCTCGCGACGCGCCTTGATTTCCAGAGGTGAACCGCTACGGCCACCACGCGAATAGGCAACGCCGACGGCACGTTTGCCCTCAAGCAGAATTTTGGTCGCGTGCGCGTTCGTTCGAACGGTGAGGTTTGGCCTCTTTTTCGCGGGGTTCAAAAATGCAGTCGCCGCACTCACACGTCGACCGTTTTGGATCGTGCGCTGGGCGTAAGAAATACCCTCTTGAATGCCGCCATTGTAATCCCCGTTGCGCGGAATGCCATGCGCTACCGCACTCTCGATGAACGCGTCGCAGAGCGGGTGCCGCCAATCGATGTCGGTAACAGTCAGAGCGCCGTCGCGTCCGCGATAGGTCGGATCGCCATCGCCAATCCGCCGCTCAAGCCTCTTGAAATAGGGCAGGATGTCTGCATACCCCCACCCCGAATTACCCAGTTGTCCCCAGATATCGAAATCGTGCCGCTGTCCGCGATTGTAAATGTGTCCGTTGATGGAGCTTGACCCGCCCAGCGTTTTGCCACGCGGCGAATAAATGTTACGACCATTCGTGAACGGACCAGGTGCTTGCTGGTAGCACCAGTTGATCGACGAATTATAAAACGTCTTGATAAACCCTGCAGGCAAATGAATATAGGGGTGCCAGTCAGCGGGGCCGGCTTCCAGAATACAAACCGAGACGTTCGGATCTTCGCTCAGGCGATTTGCCAGTACACAACCGGCAGAACCCGCGCCCACAATCACGTAGTCAAACGTATCCATCGTCAATTAGGTCCTCTTGGCCCGCATAAATATGGCCGACTTGGCTTCGCGCAATTCGGTCGCATCGATATCCACGCGCCGCTGGTGGCGCAAGTCAATGCAACGCAGGGCAGTAGCCCCTTATGTGGCGGTCCACTGCGCTACCCCCTATTGTCAGAGCTCCTTGCGTTCGCCCATTTTTCACCATTTCGGCAAAGTTGCACACAAGCACGGCACATCTCCTGCCGGTCTCCTCTTGTGGCAGCAACAAAATAGGTCTACGAGACAACTTTTAATGACCCTAGTGACACCAAACGCGATATTCGCGCGCCGGCATCTGCTGACCTGTGAGGGGCTGACAGCTGGCGAAATCACCGCTTTGCTCGACATCGCCGACAAAGCCGCCGACACCAACCGTCAAGTGAACAAAAAGCGGGACGTTCTCGCTGGCCGGACACTGATCAACCTATTCTTCGAAGCTTCGACCCGAACCCAGAGTTCTTTCGAACTCGCGGGCAAGCGTCTCGGTGCCGACGTCATGAACATGAATGTCGCGACCTCATCGGTCTCAAAAGGTGAGACCCTGATCGACACGGCCATGACGCTAAACGCCATGCGCCCGGACATTCTTGTTGTCCGCCATCATGCGGCAGGCGCGGTCGAACTGTTGGCGCAGAAAGTCGATTGCTCAGTGATCAATGCCGGTGACGGTGCCCACCAACACCCAACCCAGGCCTTGCTGGACGCGCTGACGATCCGACGCGCAAAAGGTCGCATAGCAGGTCTCACGGTCGCCATATGCGGAGACATTTTACATAGTCGCGTCGCACGCTCAAATATCGATGTCCTCAATACGATGGGCGCCCGCGTGCGCATCATTGCGCCATCGACGCTGCTGCCCGCCGCTGTTGACAGGCTCGGCGCCGAAGTCTTCTCCGACATGAACAAAGGGCTCGAAGACTGCGATATTGTCATGATGCTGCGCCTACAGCGCGAACGCATGCAAGGGTCGTTTGTGCCATCGACGCGCGAGTATTATCACTTCTTCGGGCTCGATCACGAAAAGCTCGCACGCGCCAAGCCGGACGCACTGATCATGCATCCCGGCCCCATGAATCGCGGCGTTGAAATCGCCTCCACAGTCGCCGATCACGCCCGCAGTGTGATTAGAGAGCAGGTTGAAATGGGCGTTGCAGTCCGCATGGCCGTCCTCGAAGCGCTGGCGCGCCAGCTCCCCAACCAATGAGGCAGCCCATGCGAAAAAATCAAGCGACTGCGCCCACGACACCGGACACCGTTTTCATCAACGCTCGCCTTGTCGATCCTGCAACGAGCCGCGACGAACCCGGCGGTTTGTTGGTGCGTGATGGTGTTATCGCCGACATAGGCAGCCATTTACGCCGCAACGCGCCTGAAGGTGCCACCGTCGTGGATTGCCGCAATCACGTCCTCGCTCCCGGACTGATCGACGCTCAGGTCTACACCGGTGAACCTGGGCAAGAGCATCGCGAGTCATTGAAGACGGCCAGTCACGCGGCCGCCGCTGGCGGCGTCACAACGATCATTGTGATGCCCGACACCACACCCGTTATCGATCAAGTCGCTCTCGTTGATTTCATCCAACGCCGCGGTCGCGACAATGCGATCGTCAATGTGCACGTCATGGCGGCCATGACGCGCGAGTTGAAAGGCGAAGAAATCACTGAAATCGGGCTTTTGAAGCGGACCGGCGCGGTGGCCTTCACCAACGGAAAGTCGACCATCACCAACACCCGTACCATGCGGCAGGTGCTGAACTACTCAAAAGACTTCGGCGCGCTCGTCGTTCACCACACAGAAGATCCCTATCTGACGTTGGGCGGCGCCATGAATTCGGGTGAGGTTTCAACCCGGCTCGGGCTTCCAGGCATCCACAAGCTCGCCGAAACCATCGTTGTTGAGCGCGATGTCCGGCTGGTCGAGATGACGGGCGGCCGCTATCACGCAGCTACGATCTCATGCGCCGAAAGCCTCGCAGTCATTCGTGCGGCAAAAGCCAAAGGACTGCCCGTGACTTGCGGTGTCTCGGTCAATCATTTGACACTCAATGAAAACGACATTGGCCCCTACAAAACCTTCTTGAAGCTGCGCCCACCGCTCAGATCAGAGAATGATCGCATGGCAATGGTGCGCGGCCTCGCCTCAGGCGACATCGATATTATCGTCTCAAGTCACGATCCCCAAGACGTCGATGTGAAACGCCAGCCATTTGCAGAAGCGGCGGATGGCGCCATCGGGCTTGAAACCCTGCTCGCCGCAGCGCTGCGCTTGCACCACAATGAGGATATTGGACTTCTATCGTTGCTGAAAGCGCTGACAATTAACCCCGCGAAATTGTTCGGCCTTCCGTCAGGCAAATTGGAAAAGGGCGCACCCGCCGATCTTATTCTGGTGGACATCGGCCAACCCTGGGTGGTCGATAAGGCCAATCTGAAGTCCCGCTCAAAAAACTCCCCGTTTGACGAGAGTAAAATGCAGGGGCGCGTGCTTCGGACACTGGTTGCAGGCGAGACCGTGTATCAATACGGTGGCGAAAACGGCTGATTTGCCCCTAAAGGCGCGTCAGTCGCACGGGCGCGGGGACACAGCATGACGGTTGGAGCATTAGTCATACTGCAAGGGGCTTCGATCCCAACCAGCGGAGCAATGCCTTGGCTTGCCGCCATAGTTGTTGGCTATTTACTTGGCTCCATTCCTTTCGGTCTGGTTTTGACGCGTGCGGCAGGCTTAGGCGATGTCCGCAATATCGGCTCAGGCAACATCGGCGCCACTAACGTCTTGCGGACAGGCAACAAAGGTTTGGCCGCCGCCACACTGTTACTCGACGGCCTGAAGGCGACGGTTGCCGTTCTCATCGTCCACTGGCTGTTGAAATCAGGGTGGGGCTTTTCAATCGATTATTTGCCGGGATTGCTATTCAAAACTGAGCCTGCGGGCTACGGCTTGGCCCGGCAAGCGTTTTACATAAGTGCCAGCGCCGGTGCGGCTGCCGTCATCGGGCACATCTTCCCCGTATGGTTGGGATTTAAAGGCGGCAAAGGCGTCGCAACCTATATCGGCGCCGCGCTCGGTATTTTCTGGCCCGCAGCCCTATTTTTCTGCGCGACATGGTTGGTCATCGCCATGATCTCGCGCATCTCATCGCTATCAGCGTTGGTGGCCGCGATCGCCACGCCTATATATCCCTATTTATTGGGTGAGACGAAATTGGCGCTCGGGTTAGCGGTCGTCTCGGCACTCGTCGTTTATAAACACGACGCCAATATCCGCCGCATAGTGGCTGGCGAGGAACCAAAAATCGGCGCAAAAAAATAACGCGAAACATCCGCCGGATTCTTAGATGCCCCACGCCCCCTTACCGCAAGCGCCGCTCGATGATCGCCAACGTATCGCGTGCCTGCGTCTGATCAGATCTGAGAACATTGGGCCGGTGACGTTTCGCGAACTGATCAACCGCTTTGGCGGAGCGTCTGAAGCCATCGACGCAATCCCAGATCTCAGTCGCCGCAGCGGCCGAAGTCGCCCCTTCCGCCTCTGCCCCGTCGCTGACGCCGAACGCGAGCTCGATGCCGCCGCGCGCATTGGCGCGCGCCCGCTTTTTACAATTGAGCCACATTATCCCGCGCGTCTTGCACACCTCGATGCTCCACCACCCCTGATCTACGCCAAAGGTAATCTCGACCTTTTTGTCCGCCCCTCCCTCGCAATCGTCGGCTCGCGCGATGCCTCCGCCGCAGGTCGCCAATTCGCGCGGCAACTGGCGGCAGCCTTGTCCCACGACGGCTTCGTCATCGCGTCCGGTTTAGCACGTGGCATTGACGGCGAAGCGCATCGCGCCAGCCTTGCGAAAGGAACAATCGCAGTTCTGGCAGGCGGCGTTGACAACATATATCCGCCCGAACACGCCGATCTCCATCGGGCCATCGGCGAAACCGGCATCATTATAAGCGAACAACCTCCAGGCTTCTCGCCGCGTGGCCAGGACTTCCCACGCCGTAACCGAATTATTTCGGGGCTGAGCTATGGCGTGGTCGTGATCGAAGCCGCGAAGCAATCAGGCACGCTGACCACCGCAAGGTTCGCCAACGAACAAGGTCGCGAGGTCTTTGCTGTGCCTGGTCATCCTTTGGACCCACGCGCCATAGGCACCAACGCTCTGATCCGAACCGGTGCCACAATGGTCACGTGTGTCGAGGATATTTTATCGGTGATCGAGCCGATGTTATCCAACAGCCCGTCTTTTCGCGAGCCCTTCACACGCCCGCCAACACAATCACTTGATGGATCAGCTACAGTAGTGTCGATGAATCCAAGTGTGTCCTCAAAAGAAATGGCGGAGACGATGCCGGAAACATCGTCTCCGCCTCAGGTCGCGGATAATGAGCGTGCTCGTGTGCTAGCAGCGCTCGGGCCCATGCCCGTCAAAATTGACGAGCTGGTGCGGGTGACGGGCCTGTCCGTCCGCGCCATTCAGATCGCATTGTTGGATCTCGATCTCGCTGGCCGTATCGAACGGCACAGCGGTCAATTGGTCTCGGCGATCAGTAGCGCCGAACCGAGCTAAATCTCCCAACAAGCGAAAACTATCTGCGGTCCTTACCGCAGCGCTGCGCCTCCTCAGTTGCGAGCCGGTAGAGACCCGCTAGGGTGGCAAATCCCGCCGCCTCAGCCATCTGAGCGCATTCCCGAGACAGATCTTGGAGGTAGCTAAGGATTTCGCCGCCACGCCAATCGGTCAGTGTGTTTGGAGCAGGTGTAGCCTGATCTAGATCAGCCCCGATTTGCTCGACGCTCTGCCCAAGTTCGGCGTCCTGGCTACCGCTGTCGTCCCCTCGATTGAGATAAACAATACGTCCCTGGTCAAAAGCCTCATCGCCACTCATCTTCTGTCCCGCATCTGCGCTGTGCAACCTATGATTGAGGAATACAGCATCAATCATAAAAATACAATCTAAAGATGCAGAAAAAA
The DNA here is from genome assembly GCA_013141255.1 of Hyphomicrobiaceae bacterium. GTDB lineage: Bacteria > Pseudomonadota > Alphaproteobacteria > Rhizobiales > Hyphomicrobiaceae > JABFRJ01. Next base: position 6,571 of record JABFRJ010000320.1, on the reverse strand, counting down.
GATAAAACGCACCTAAAGGTTGTGGATTGGTCCGAGAGACGCGGCACCAGCACCGTTTGACACTGAGGCCACCATCAACCATCTTGCGCCCGGATTGAACGGCGCCCAGCCAGGTCGGCATTTGTGATTGCGCCGCGTTTCCAGCCAATTTGTGAGCGTACACACCACGTAATTCGGGGTGATGCCGCGCTAGTCCGTCGTTGCAGGATGATATTGAAATGAACCTTCTGATTGTAGAATCGCCTGCAAAAGCCAAGACGATCAACAAATACCTGGGCGACGGCTACAAGGTCATAGCGTCCTACGGCCATGTTCGCGATTTGCCCTCGAAAGATGGATCTGTCGAGCCCGACAACGACTTCGCGATGCATTGGGCGCAGGATGACGAACGCTCAAAAAAAGCCATGCGCGACATCGTCGACGCGGTAAAGGGCGCCAAAAAAATCATTCTCGCGACCGACCCTGATCGCGAAGGCGAGGCCATTTCCTGGCATCTGCTGGAAATGCTCGCCCAACGAAAGGCATTAAAATCAGGCGTGCCGGTCGAGCGCGTTACGTTCAACGCCATCACCAAGAAAGACGTGCTCGACGCCATAGCCAACCCACGCAAAATCGATGGCCCCCTTGTTGACGCCTATCTGGCCCGCCGCGCCCTCGATTATCTCGTGGGCTTCACGCTCTCACCTGTCCTTTGGCGCAAGTTGCCCGGCACCCGTTCAGCCGGTCGCGTGCAATCGGTAGCTCTACGTTTGGTTTGCGACCGCGAAGCAGAAATCGAGATCTTCCGAACCGACGAATACTGGACAGTCGACGCGTTGCTAAAGACCGCCAAGAACGACGACGTGCGGGCGCGATTAATATCTATCGCTGGCCAACGATTAGAAAAATTAACCATCAAAGATCAGGCATCCGCGAGCGCGATTAAAGTCGCAGTTGAAGGGTGCGATTTCCACGTCAGCAGCATTGATAAAAAGTCGGCCAAGCGAAATCCGTCGCCACCCTTCACAACATCAACCTTGCAGATGGACGCGTCGCGCAAACTGGGGTTCTCCGCCAAGCAGACGATGGGTACCGCGCAGCGCCTCTACGAGGGGGTCGACATCGGCGGCGAAACCGTCGGCCTCATCACTTATATGCGAACCGATGGCGTGCAGATCGGACCAGATGCCGTGGCCGACATTCGCAATGTCATCCGTGCCGAGTTCGGCGACAAGTACACGCCTATTGCCCGCGATTATAAATCGAAGGCCAAGAACGCACAGGAAGCCCACGAAGCCATCCGACCAACCGACCCGAAGCGCACGCCCGATAGCATCCGCCGCCTGATCGACAAAGATCAAGCCGCCCTCTACGACCTGATCTGGAAGCGCACCATCGCCAGCCAGATGGCACCAGCTGAAATCGACCAGACAACAGCCGAGATTGATGTCAAAGGCCGCGATGGCAAAGCCTACGGCTTCCGCGCATCCGGCTCCGTCGTCACCTTTGACGGCTTCCGCAAAGTCTACGAAGAAGGCCGAGACGCCCGTGTTCGTGTCATCGAAAAGGGTAAGGACGATGTCGAGGTCGATGCCGGCGAAGATGACAGCCGCCGTCTGCCGCCACTCGCCGTCGGTGACAAACTCGCGCCGAAGCAAATCGATGCGGACCAACATTTCACGCAGCCCCCGCCACGCTTTTCTGAAGCAACCCTCGTCAAACGCATGGAAGAACTCGGCATCGGGCGCCCCTCGACCTACGCCTCGACCATGGCCGTGTTGCAAGACCGCGATTACGTGCGGATGGAAAAGAAGCAACTCATCCCCGAGGATCGCGGCCGCCTGGTCACCGCCTTCCTTGAAAGCTTCTTCATGCGTTACGTGGAATACGATTTCACGGCAGACCTCGAAGAGAAACTCGATCTCATTTCCGATGGCAAACTGAAGTGGAAAGACGTTCTTCGCGATTTTTGGCGCGACTTTACCGGCCAAGTTTCCGAGATCAAAGAACTGCGCGTCACCCAAGTGCTCGACGCCTTAAACGAACTGCTTGGCCCCCACGTCTTCCCAGCCAAGGAAGATGGCGGCGACCCGCGCCTTTGCCCTAAGTGTGGCAAAGGTCAGTTGAGCCTCAAGATTTCCGGCCGCAATGGCGCCTTCGTCGGCTGCGGCAATTACCCCGAATGCACCTACACGCGCCAACTCTCGCAAACCGGTGCCGACGGCGACGCCGCCGCGATGGATGGCAAAGTGCTCGGGCTCGATCCCCTCAGTGGTAAGGAAGTCTCCCTCCGCAATGGCCGCTTCGGCGCTTATGTGCAGTTGGGCGAAGCCGAACTCGACGCGACCCTTGTTGTGGAAGTCGAGGAGACCAAACCTAAGCGCGGCAAAGCCAAACCGCCAAAACCGAAAATGATCCAGCCCAAGCGCTCGTCCCTACCCAAAGGCTGGGACCCCGCGTCGATGGATCTTGAACGCGCGCTCAAGCTTTTGAATTTGCCACGTCTTGTTGGCGAGCATCCTGAAACCAAAACACCTATCAAAGCCGCACTCGGTCGGTTCGGTCCCTATATTCTCCACGACGGCACCTACGCCAATGTTGAGAGCATTGAAGAAGTCTTCGACATCGGCTTGAACCGCGCAGTTATTGTTCTGGTTGAGAAACGGGCAGGTGGCGGCAAAGGTCGCTTCCAACGCAATAAACCAACGGTGCTCAAAGAACTCGGCGAGCATCCTTCAGAAGGCGGAAAAATCGAGATCCTCGAAGGCAAATATGGTGCCTACGTCAGCCACAACGGTGTGAATGCAACCGTTCCGAAAGGCAAAGAGCCCGCCACAGTGTCCGTCGAAGATGCGGTTATGCTCATCTCTGAACGCATTGCCAAGGGTGGTTTGAAGCCCAAAAAGGGTGCCAAAAAAGCGCCGTCAAAGGCCGCAGCTAAAACCAAGGCAGGCAACGACAGCGAAGCTACAGCTAAGCTCGCAGTCCCAAAACCTGCAATTAAGAAACCAGCCGCTTCAAAAGCCGCGGCAAAGAAAGCGCCCGCCAAGAAAAAAGCAGCGGGTTGATCCGGGCCGAGCCAAATTGAAAGCAAAAGCGCGTCAGAGCAAATCTGGCGCGTTTTTCATTTTAGCTGCGAATTGACCAGGGTAGCGCACTGGTTTGCCGCAAATCATGCCCCGTCGTGTCGAATTGGCGCCATCATTGTCGGCTTCTCTCAATCCATCGTTCGAGTTTGGTGTGCTAGCTCTTGTTGAAATGCTTTCTGCAAAACAGAGGTAATGCGGGATTAAATTTTAACGCTGCATTAACCACATCGGGGCGAATCTGCGGGACGTTGCGTTGTATGAATTGGAGTATGCGTATGGTCCGCGTTGTGGTGCCTCTCGTGGCATCTTTAATGCTCGCCGGCTGTGCCGTCGGCGCGAGCAACCTAACATCCGGTTTTGGGTCCAACCCTCCCGCGCCTTCAAAGCAAGCCGCGCTCACAGGCGCAGACGCCCGCGGCGGCCTGGGCGGAGAACCGTCAGTTCGGAGCACGGCAGCCGCAACCCAAGCTAACCAGAAAACTGCCAAGCTCGATGACAAGGTCCTCCAAGGCCAATTCGAAAAGGCCCCCACAGGTGCACTCGCCGACCGCAATTACGGCGGAACCAAACTGGAACCCGAACGCGCCCGCGAACTCGTCAACGCCTACCGGAAGGCCAACGGATTAAAGCCACTGACGTTGAATGCGTCGCTCACTGAGGCTGCCAAAAATCATAGTCGCGACTTGGCCAAATGGGATCGGATTTCGCACTACGGATCCGACGGTTCCAATCCATGGGATCGCGTCAAACGCGCGGGTTACCGCGCCAAGGTTGCCGCAGAAAACGTCGGCACTGGCCAAGCAGCAATCGAAGAAGTCTTTAAAGGTTGGCAAGACAGCCCCGGTCACAACAAAAACCTGTTGTTGAAAGATGCCGAACACATGGGCATCGCACTCGTGCAGGACGACAAGACCGAGTTTAAAACCTTCTGGACCCTGGTCATCGGCGCAGGCAGCTAACAGCGGTTACACAGCACTACGCTTTGGTATCAGCCGCGCAGATTGGCGAAGATCGACAACTCAAGCCCTAGCCGTCGCCGCGCAATCACACCATTGAGTGTCGCAGCCGTCGCCACCGAGACCGACGTCGCAATGGCCGCGCCCCAGATGCCAATTCGCGGCACCAGCAAGAGATTGAGCCCAATATTCAGCACAGCGCTGCAGGCGAGCACCATGGCGCAGAGGCGTTGCTCCCCCACCATGTTAAGTAGGAACTCAGCTGGACCCATCGCCGCACGGAACAGGTAGCCGATCGCGAGCACAAACATCAGCGGATAGGCATCAACAAAAGTCGGCGAAAACAGCCATAGCAAGGGCTTTCCAAGCGCCAGGATCAACAAAGCCACCAGCAGGCTCGGCCAGAACGTCCACCGCACAGCGTCGCCAACAAATGTCTTGAGTTCGTCAGTCGCACCACGCGCAGATAACGCTGAATACCGCTTCGCCGCAGCACTGCCGACCGCGTAGTGGATGAACATAACCAACGCCATCGTTTTGGCAGCGGCAAAATACATCCCCACTTCTGCGGGAGATAGATAAGCCGAGAGCACCAGTACGTCGGCATTTTGCAGCACGATTTCCGACGCATACATCGCGAGCAACGGCAGCGAGACTTTGAGCCACGCCCCAAAATCATATTCACGCGGGCCCGCAGGAACTTCGCGATCAAGCCGAACTTGCACCAGTAACGTCTGCACAATCGCCGCAGCCCAGCACGCCACAATCGCCGCAAGCGCCGCCGTGATCGCATCCATCGGCAACCCGGCCAAATGCGCAAAGCCCATCGTCACCAGCAACACCAGTGGTCGCAACACGTACGGTGGAAAGAGTGCAACAGCCATCCACCCACGCCCGCGTCCGAGGCCGTCCTGAAGGTCGGTGAGCGCAAAGATGGGCACGCAGATCAGAATCGCGAGTGCAGGCTCAAGATAAGGGCTACCGGCACCAATCGACGTTGAGCGCAGAATGCCATAGCCTACGAGCGCAACAAAAAAACCGACATACATCGACAACCAGCGACCACCGTTGAGGAGGCCACGCATGAGATCGAAGCGCCCGGTCTCTTGGTAAGCTGGCAACAAGCGCATCATCGCCATGTTAAGGCCGAGATGCGATATACCACCCAACACCAAAACCATGGTCCAGATAAAGACGTAAATGCCGTATTCAAACGCGCCCATCCAGCGCGCCAGAACGATCTGTGAAACGTAAAGCAACCCCGCGCTCACGACGCGCACCGAAAACGCTAGCAGCGCGTCACGCTGCGCCTGCGAACGGTCTGACGTACCCGTCAAGATGTCGCGCACACGGGCAACGACCCCATGCACCGGAGACGGCTTATCTCCAGTGACCGGTTCAACAATATCGGCGCTCGACGGCATAATGCAGACCTTTGACGACTACGGGCGACCCGAAGTCTAAGGTGGTGACGTTAATTAATGGCTGGCAACGCGCTGGGCGGTGCGGCGACGAATGATCTCTGCAACTCCAGCCCAGGCCCAACAGCGACCGGCATCGCCCCGAACACTATGCTGGGTCGAAAAGAACTCCGCCACATCGGCCGCGTAAAAGCCATGACGGCCCTCAAGCACCTCGGCCATGGCCTCCACGTCGCGCGGAGTTGGTGTTGCGTCTTGATCGGGGTGCCAGGATTGCGCTTGCATTGAACGTCCATGCTTGGTTGAGGTGTTTCCCCTCTCCAAGCAACATTGACGCCAACTGGGACGATCGCGTTAATCCAAGCCCAAATGGCCCGCGCGTCCGCCGATTGTTTCAAATTAACGCAAATGGTTGGCAAGCGTCACCGGACGATACGCATCAATACTGGCCCACAACGGAGCCGACTCGACAACCGAGTAAATCGCGACCGCTCAATTGCTCTTGGTTGGGGCTACAGGCGCTACAGGCGCTGCAGGAGCCGCTGCTGCCGATGAGACAGCGCCACCGCCAGCCGATTTCAGTGCTTTGACTTGGGCAGCCTTCTGGCGCTTCTGCTGGCTCTTGGCAACCACACGCGCCCGCCGCCGCCCACATTCAAAGCCAACAACCGTATTGCGCACGGTTGTTACAACCGACTTAGTTTCAGGCGCCATCGGCATGGCGTCTATGGTCTTTGATCCCAGCACCGAATCCCACGGCGCATACTGGAAACCATGCTCCAGCAGGTTTGCCGTCCGCAGGTTGCGCTGCGCCCCGCTGGGCTCACCCAACACAATAGCCACCAGTTTCCGCCCCTCGCGGCTCGCAGTCGCAATCACGTTATAACCGCTGTCGCAGGTGAAGCCGGTCTTGAGCCCATCGGCTCCCTCGTATGTTTTCAGCAGGCGATTGTGCGTACGCAACTTAATGCGACCGATCCGCATGTCCGCCATCGACCACAGTGGGGCATACTGTGGATATTCCCGCATGATGGCGCGCGAAAGCTTGGCCAGATCGCGTGCGGTGGTCACTTGCTCAGGCGCGGGCAAACCGTTTGGATTGACGAAATGCGTCCGCGTCATACCG
>JABFRJ010000033.1 GCA_013141255.1 Hyphomicrobiaceae bacterium | reverse complement strand
CAAGCGTGGCGACGCGTGGGCGGTGATTTCCGTCACAAGTTACCTATTGCAGGTCATCTGTTGGAGTGCGTGGCGTGGAATTGAACACTCGTGGCCGCTATGCCGTGATGGCAATGGCGGATCTAGCCAAGTCGGCGCTAGACCAGCCGTCTGTACCACTTTCGGCGATTGCCGAGCGTCAGCAGATCTCATTGGCGTATCTAGAGCAGCTGTTCGTCAAATTGCGCCGGGCGCAGTTGGTCGAGAGCGAACGCGGGCGCTCAGGCGGCTATCGCTTGGCGCGGGTGGCCTCTGACATCTCTGTCGCCGACATCCTACTTGCGGTCGAAGAAAAGACCGACATGACGCGCTGTGGCCAGGAAGCCGGTGAGCCCTGCATCGCAGGCAAGCGCTGCCTAACGCACGGACTTTGGGATGCCCTGAGCGCGCACATAGATACATTTCTGACCGGTGTGACGTTGGATCAAGTTATTGACGGCAGTTTGCGCAAAGCAAAGGGACCGGTGCTCGAAACTGCGCCAGCACTGTTCAACGGCGGGATTTGGCCGCGATGACGCAAACGCGCACATATCTCGATTACAACGCGACGGCTCCGCTACGACCCGACGCGCGCACGGCTATGATCGCGGCCTTGGATCTGAAAGGTAACGCGTCGTCAGTGCATGCCGAGGGCCGGGAGGCGCGTCAGGTCATCGAGGCCGCACGAGTCGCTGTGGCGCAACTGGTTGGAGCACGCGCTGCCGATGTAGTGTTTACGTCTGGTGCAACAGAAGCCAATGCCTGGGTCGCCGCTGGCGGCTGGCGGCGCATTTACCTTTCGGGCCTAGAGCACGACAGCGTGCGGGCACCTGCCGCAGCGTCAGGCGCTGAGATTGTGCAGCTGCCAGTGAAGTCCGAAGGTGTGATTGATGTCGCGGCTGTTGCGGCGCTGCTGGCCGACGCTCAACCGCTGGCAGATGGCCGCGCACTCATGTGCGTGCAGGCAGCAAACAATGAAACCGGAGTGATCCAACCCGTGGCCGAGCTAGCCGCGCTTGCGCGGGCGTATGGTATTGCTGTGCAGTCAGATGCCGTGCAGGCGGCTGGTCGGATCGCATTAGATTGCGCAGTGCTGGGTATCGATTTTCTCAGTATATCGGCGCACAAAATTGGTGGGCCAAAGGGCATGGGAGCTCTTGTCCTGCGCGATGGTGCGGCGTTGAAACCGCTGGTGCGCGGCGGCGGACAAGAGCGCGGCCGACGCGGCGGAACTGAGAATGTTGCGGCAATAGCAGGCTTCGGCGCGGCGGCACGAGCGGCACTCAATGACCTTGAGCTCCAATCGGCAATAGCCGCACGGCGCGATGGCTTGGCGTCCGCTCTACGGGCTCAAACGCCTGAGCTCGTGGTCATTGGCGCCGGTGCAGATCGGCTGGCGAATACGCTCTGCGTAGCGCTGCCGGGACATGCGGCAGAAACACTGGTGATCCGGCTTGATCTGGCAGGCGTTGCCATTAGTGCGGGCTCGGCCTGTTCGTCGGGTAAAGTGGGCGTGAGCGCCACGTTGGCCGCAATGAAGCTTCCCGACGAGATTGCCAAGGGCGCAGTACGCTTGAGCCTAGGCTCAGACACAACTGACGATGATATTCGCCGCGCGGTCAATGCGTGGCGCGACAGTACAGTGGGCGCGCGCCGCGCAGCCTAAAGACGAGACACAAACTTCTTGGAGCGAAAGCTCCCATCGAGATTGAGAGACGAGACAATGGCAGCGGTTCAACAGACGATCGATCAAGTAAAGACGCTCGACGTCGACCAGTACAAGTACGGGTTTGAGACCGATATCGAGAGCGTGCTGGCACCGAAAGGCCTGAACGAAGACATCGTGCGCTTTATCTCAGAGAAGAAGAACGAGCCACAGTGGATGCTCGACTGGCGCTTGGAGGCTTACCGTCGTTGGCAGACTATGACGGAGCCAACGTGGGCCAAGGTTACGTATCCCAAAATCGATTTTCAGGATCTGCACTATTACGCAGCGCCGAAAGGCACTGAGGGTCCAAAGACGCTGGATGAAGTTGATCCGGAGTTACTGAAGACCTATGCGAAACTCGGCATTCCGCTCAAAGAGCAAGAATTACTCGCGGGCGTTCGGCGTCCAGGCGAGAAGAGCACTATCGATGAAGTGACCGGGGAAACCAGTTATTCGGGCAAAGTAGCCGTTGACGCCGTATTCGACAGCGTCTCGGTCGTGACCACGTTTAAAGCCGAACTGGCCAAAGTCGGCGTCATCTTCTGCTCGATTTCCGAAGCCCTGCGCGAGCATCCCGAGCTAGTAAAGAAGTATTTGGGCTCGGTCGTGCCGCAGTCCGATAACTACTACGCGTCGCTCAATGCGGCGGTGTTTTCGGATGGCTCGTTTGTTTACATCCCCGAGGGCGTGAAATGCCCGATGGAGTTGTCGACGTACTTCCGCATCAATGAAAAGAAGACCGGGCAATTTGAGCGGACGCTGATCATCGCCGATAAGGGCTCTTATGTAAGTTATCTCGAAGGCTGCACGGCACCGATGCGGGATGAGCATCAGTTGCACGCCGCTGTGGTTGAACTGGTCGCGCTCGATGATGCCGAAATCAAATATTCGACCGTGCAAAATTGGTATCCCGGCGACAAAGACGGCAAAGGCGGGATTTACAACTTCGTCACCAAGCGCGGGGATTGCCGAGGTAAAAACTCGAAAATATCCTGGACGCAGGTTGAGACAGGCTCAGCGATCACTTGGAAATATCCAAGCTGTATTCTGCGCGGCGATAATTCGCGCGGCGAGTTCTACTCGATAGCGGTTTCCAATGGACGCCAGCAGGTTGATAGCGGAACCAAGATGATCCATTTGGGCAAGAACACGTCAAGCCGCATCATCTCCAAGGGAATAGCAGCAGGTTATTCGCAGAATACGTATCGCGGACTGGTATCGGCGCACCGCAAGGCAACAGGCACACGCAATTTCACCAACTGCGACAGCCTGCTGATTGGTGATAAGTGCGGTGCGCATACGGTGCCTTATATCGAAGCGAAAAATGCGTCATCGCACTTCGAGCATGAAGCGACCACATCGAAAATCTCTGACGACAAGTTATTCTATTGTATGCAGCGCGGTCTGTCGTCGGAAGAGGCGGTTGCGCTGATCGTCAATGGCTTCGTACGCGATGTGTTGCAACAGTTGCCGATGGAGTTTTTGGCGGAAACCCAAAAACTGATCGGGATTTCGCTCGAGGGCAGCGTTGGGTAGCGACTAAGAATTCCTGCCATCGGCCCCCCGCTGATGGCCAAAACGGGGCGACCCGACGAGTGCGGCAAAAGCCGCCGGTAAGGATCAGAAGCGAGGGGCTTCGGATCTCAGACTTTGGGACGAAACGTATTTTTGGAGAGTTTGCGATGCGTGATGTTGCTTCAGTTGGCGGGACAGTGATGACGGCGCGGTTGATGCGGAATCTGACGGAACATGAGGCGCGCGAGCGCAATGCGCTGGCGGTGACGAAGCCGGGCTTGAAACTGGCGGCAGGCGATGTGGTGCGCGTGGTCGATACATTCGATCAGGGCACACATTTCCTGGTCGAGTTTGATCGGGGCGGCAAGCAGAAGAAGGATAGCTGCGATTGGATGGGCGTGTTGAAAGCAACTGAGATCGAAGTGGTCGACGTGAAGTTGGCTAAGTAACAGGAACGCGGTGGCGGTATGATAACTGAGCGCGACGACCGACGTGGTCAGGATTTTTGGTTCAAACCGAAAACCCGTGATTATGGTGCGGCGCCGGCCAACTGGAAAGGTTGGTTGGCGACGCTCGCGTACGTTTTCGGCGTCCTAGTGTTTTCACTGCTGTGGTT
>JABFRJ010000137.1 GCA_013141255.1 Hyphomicrobiaceae bacterium | reverse complement strand
CTGATCGGTTGCTTCAGCAGCTCTCAAGCCCGCCTCCATGCTGTGTTACTCTAAAACTCTCCCCACCAGTTGGCGCACCGCACGCCTTCTCTGAGTCGTGGCAAGTCCAGCGTCAGGTCTTGCGAGCAGCGTCTACCAATGTTATATTCCAGTATAATAATTTGAGGTCAATTTGCCCAAAGTGAAGCTCAGAAAGGTTGGCGGGTCAGTATCGGCAGCAATACCGCCGAGCGTGCTCGAGGCGTTGTCGCTTGGTGTTGGGTCAGAATTGCGCGTTGAGGTCGACAATGGCCAAGTTGTCCTCACTCCTACATCGCCGTCTGGTCGTATCGGCATTGCCGCTCGTCTAGCACAATGCGACTTCTCAAAGCCTCGCGGTAAGGCGGAACAGGCCGAACTCGACGCTTGGCAGATCATCAAGCCCGTGGGGCGTGAGGTCCTGTGATTAGAGTTCGTCGGGGGGACATCTTCACCGTTGATCTCGAACCTACGGTTGGACGCGAGCAACGTAACCGACGGCCTGTGCTTGTCGTGTCTCCGGATAACTACAACGACAAATTTGCGCCGCTGGTCTGCCCGATCACGACGGGTGGCACGAATGTCCGCGATAGGGGTTTTGCTGTTGAGCTATCTGGTGGCAAAACTATTGGCGTGGTGCTTTGCAATCAAATGCGAACGCTTGACCTTGATGCGCGGCAGGCGAAGCGCGTTGAGAGCATTGATGCAGCGAAACTGCGAGACGTTCTATTCGTGCTGCAAGACATCGTAGCTGACAATTGATGCATCGGCGTCCGGCGCAAATCGCCGCCTAGAAATTGTTGCAGATGATCCGGCAGGCACTCAAATCGATGATCACTAATGGCCTGCGATAATCTTTTCACGAGCGGCGCTGGCGATAAACGCAGAGCGCGTGATGCCTCGCCGTTTGGCCTCGTCGTCGATATGCTCCAACAATCCGGCATCGAGGCTGATGTTCGCTCGTACAGAACGCGATTGATCGAGAAGAAGCGGTATGCCAATTGCAACAATGTTGGGGCCGTCTTCATCTATCGCCGCTTCCATTACTGCAAAAATCTCGCTCGGTTCTGGCAGCTTCTCCCCACTCGCAATCATGTCTGTTGCGAACTCGCGCAGAGCGCGGGTTGCGTCAGCGATGGCCTCGCCATGACTGTTTCCGGCGCCGTGGCACCCGGGAAAATCAGGAATGCGAACACCGAACGCGCCTGTTACTCCGTCAAGAATACCGATGTATGTTTTAGCCATCTCGGACCTCACTTTTCCATCCCGCCAACTTAGCAATTGATCGCGCCACGCCCGGTGACAGTTCTTTGTGTCGAGGAACGACGATCCGAATGCCGGGCTGATCTGGGTGCTTGTAAATGTCGTGAGATCCGCCGCCGATTGTTCGCCAACCCTCGCGCACTAAGCGCTTTGTGATCCTCTTGGAGTTGGTTTCTATGTCCGACATTGCACCTCTTTGTGTGCATTTATATACACAAAATTGCATCAAAAGCAAGGTTTGTTGCGCAGTATTTTGCGCAACAAATGTCGTGCTCGCGTGTACAGCCGCTTCTCTGATACCCTCTCACCCGGTTGGAAAATGGCCTTCGAAGGCGATTTCGTTTAATGGACGGCGGGTGCTTGGCACTTCGCGGGCCTTGAGTGCTTCGGGCAATACCGACGGATCACCGGGCCGACCGATGGCGACGGCGGCTTCGACGCGAAATCCCTGTGGTATCCCGAGCTTTGCGGGTGCCCCGTCGGTATCGAAGCCAATCATGCCGTGTGCGCTCCAACCCATGCGCGTGGCTTGCAGAGCCAAAGATTGCCAGGCAGCGCCCGCATCAAATGAGTGCGAGTAGGCCGGCTTCAATGCGTCTGATCCCGCAGCCTTATACGTTGTCTCCGACGCAATCACGATCAGGGCAGCGGCGTTATGCGCCCAGGATTGATTAAACGGGACGAGGAGATCGAACAACGGTTGCCAGTGCTCGGTTTCGCGCCGCGCGTAGATGAAGCGCCAAGGCTGCAGGTTTGATGCGGATGGTGCCCAACGGGCCGCTTCGAGAATTGTTAGAAGGTCGGATTGTGAAATCTCAGCGCCCGTGAAGGCGCGGGCGGACCAGCGCTCGAGAAACATTTTGTCAATTGGGTGCTCTGCGCTGCGTTTGTTGGCCGTGGTCATCAATGGGTTCCAATGTGTGTGGGTGAGCGATGCTTCAGACAGAGGGACGGCTGGTTATTCGGCGGCGGTGCGCTGTTCGATGCGCCTGCGTTGGCCACGAACGACACGGCCCGGATAATGGCCGGTCGGTTCGCCGTCGCGATAGGTGACGACGCCCGAGACGATTGTCACGTCGTAGCCATGTGCGCGCTGCAGCAGTCGGCGGCCGCCTGACGGTAAATCAAACGTCACATACGGGCGGTCAAATCCGAGCCGATCATAGTCGATGATGTTGATGTCAGCTTTCATGCCGGTTGCGAGGACGCCGCGATCACCAAGACCGGCTGCTGTAGCCGTGTCAGACGTGAGGCGGCGCACGATTTCTTCGATGCTCCAACGCTGGCGTTCGCGGCCCCAGTAGGTGAGGAGCCACGTCGGGTAGCCCGCATCCAAAATGAAGCCAACGTGGGCGCCGCCATCGCCGAGCCCCATGATGGTATTGGGATTGTCGAGCATGGCTTCGGAGGCGGAGAGGTCGAAATTGAAGTAGTTCACGAGTGGGGCATAGATGAAGTTGCGGCCGCCATCTTCGATGAGGACGTCATAGGCAACTTCGGGTGCGGTGCGGCCTTCGCGTTCGGCCATGGCGGCGATGGAGTCGTCGCGCTTTGGCATATAATTGGGCGGGTTTCCGAAGCGGAACATCTGCGTGTACATCAAGCGTCGGATCAGTGGGAAGGTGCTGCCTGCGATGGGATCTTCCGACAGGATGCGTGCGCGCACAGCGGGGTCCTGCATGAGGGTGACGCGTTCGGCCAACGGTTTGGCGGCAATCGCTTTATAGGATGGCGTGCCGGAGAAAGGATTTTGGCTGCCTTCGAGGCCAAGCAGCAGTCCTATTGGACGTGGCGGGGCAACGGGCCTGATCGACACACCATCGCGGATGGCGTCGTCGGCGTAGCCCATCAATTCCTTCCAAACGTCCGAGCGTTGTTTCTCGTGGCGCTGGGTTAGCGAAAAGACCGCCGTGCACTCGGCCTTGGTGACCACGCGACGCAACATGGCGAATTCCGATTTGGCATCGGGTTCATTCCAATCTGACACCATCTCAAGGAAGCCGGAGCCTGCATCGCGCATCCCGAGCGCAAGGCCGGTTAACTCGTCCTCTGTCGCGCGGAGGGTTGGCGTGTAGTCTCCCGATAGTGTCTTATGGCTGATGGTGCGCGAGGTGGAGACGCCAAAGGCACCAGCGCGCACGGCTCCCGCAGTGATGGCACGCATCTGTTCGATGTCTTCGGGTGTCGCTTTTTCATGGCGTAGAGCCCGCTCGGCCATGACGTAAACTCGGACGGCCGCATGGGGGAGAAGCGCGCAGAGATCGATGTCACGTGGCCGACGTTCGAGTGTGGTCATGAACTCGGCAAATGTTTCCCACTGCCAGTCGAGGCCTTCGTGCAGAACCGGACCGGGGATATCTTCGACGCCTTCCATCAGTTCGATCAGTTTATCGCGGTCAGCAGGTCGGCAAGGGGCAAAGCCGACGCCGCAATTGCCCATCACGGCTGTCGTGACGCCGTGCCATGCGGATGGCGCTGTAGTGCTGTCCCACACGGCTTGGCCGTCATAGTGGGTGTGAATATCGACAAAGCCTGGGGTGATGAGTTTTCCGGTGGCGTCGATTTCGTCGATGCCCG
>JABFRJ010000478.1 GCA_013141255.1 Hyphomicrobiaceae bacterium | reverse complement strand
GCGTGGGTTAGCGTTTGTCCTCTGGCGTGGGCGCGGTATAAGTCGCCATCCAGTTTTGATGCTTTCAAGGAGTTATCTCATGCCTATTCAAGTTGGCGACAAGTTGCCTGATGTGTCGTTCACGACAATGACGGCGGATGGTCCGAAACCGATGACGACGGCTGACGTTTTTGCAGGCAAGAAAGTTGCGTTGTTTGCGGTGCCTGGCGCTTATACGCCGACCTGCCATAAGGCTCACATGCCCGGTTTTGTTGATCGGGTCGCCGAGCTCAAGGCCAAAGGTTTTGATACGATTGCGTGCACGTCGACGAATGACGTTTTCGTGCTCGCGAACTGGGCGGAAGATACGGGCGCCCAAGGCAAGATCCTGATGCTTGCTGATGGCAGCGCGGACTTTGCGAAAAAAATTGGCCTTGAGCTTGATCTCGGTGCCCGCGGCATGGGGATGCGGTCGCAGCGTTATTCGATGGCTGTTGAAAACGGCGTTGTGACGATCCTCAATACTGAAGCGCCGGGGAAATTTGAAACCTCGGGTGCTGACACTTTGTGCTCGATGATTGATCGCTCGCTGTAATTTTTTTGCGATTGTCACAAAATAGAAAATACGACGCGCATCAGGAGGCTGGTGCGCGTCGTTCACGTTTGGTGTGAAGATGCGGCGTGTGTTTGGTCATGTAGCGTTCATAAAATACGCGCAAAGCTGCCTCGATTGGGTGTATTGTTTTGACGTACTAGTTTTGGTTGTTGGCGCTCGTCTGCAAGGAGAGCACGATGTCTCGAATGTTTATTGCTGGATCGTTGCTGTTGATCCCAGTAGCTGTGATGCCTGTTACGTCGGCTATGGCGCAGAGCGCGGTGCCGTTGGCTATCGCAGATGAAGCGGTGGTGCCGATGGCGCGGTTGTTCCCAACGGCTCCTGTCGCGCGACGTATTGATCCGATTGTTCCAGCGGTAAAACGTGCCGCGCCGGGTACGCTCTCGGCGCTGACATCAAAGGCGGTGTCGCGATTGACGGCGTTGGTGGCACCGAAGCCGGTGCGGGCAGTGCGCCCTGTCGTCGGGAGTGGAATTGCGAAAGTGGCTGAACCTCAGCTGACTGCGCCGCCACAAGAAATTGTGCGTGCGCCAGCTATTTCGACGCCGGTGGCTGATGCCCAAGCAACTGCTGTTGCAAGTGCTTCCGTTCCTGTACCTGTGCCAGTAACTCGGCGCGGGGCTTCATCTGTGCGGACAGCTGCGGTGGCGCCTACGGTTGAAGTTTTCACCTGTAAATGGGGGCAGGATTATTCGACTAAGCTCAAGCGCTGTGTTGGATCAACAGCGGCGCTGGCGGGGCCGCCGCAAGGTGCTGCCACTCTTAATGTCTCGACGCCTAAGTCTGGCTTGACGGTTGCTGCGACCCGCAGGCAAGCCCCTCAAGCCGTCACGAAAACGGGTGTTACAGTTGCTAACACTCCGCTGACGCCGGGCGCGATTGCAGGTGCGTCGATGGCGAAGCAGGCTGAGACGGGGATTGCGAACGCTGTGACTGCGGCACGGGCCAAGGCGGCAGCGACAAAGACTGCAGGGGCTAAGCCTCCGCTTGACGCAAATGCGCGGATGTCGCTGGGGGCGACCAAGAAATGAGCACGGTTGGAACCGTCGAGCTGATTGTAAAAGGCGCGAAATCAAATGATTTCGCGCTTTTGTTTTAGTTGTGCGTCAGTAGGGTCTCAGCGTTTGCGCTTGTTAGCGTTTGCCTTGCTCTTGGGCGCGACGAAGGGCGGCGGCGAACGCATTTTCTCCACCACCCGATGGAACACTGGCGGGTTTTGATGAACCGGCGCGTTGTTGTGATGCGTTTGGTGGCGGGGGCGATGCTTGGCGTTGACCAAAAGCGCCGCCGGTGGATTTGGCCGAGCTATCGCCGGATTTCATAGAGAGCGCGATGCGTTTGCGGGCGACATCGACTTCCTTGACGCGGACGCGCACGACATCGCCAGTTTTCACGACTTCGCGTGGGTCTTTGACGAAGGTGTCGGCCAATTCGGAGATGTGGACTAAGCCATCCTGATGGACGCCGATGTCAACGAAGGCGCCAAATGCAGTGACGTTGGTGACGACGCCTTCAAGGCTCATGTTTGGTTTCAAGTCGGTGATCTTTTCAACGCCGTCTTGGAATTCTGCGGTTTTGAATTCTGGGCGAGGATCGCGGCCGGGTTTTTCGAGTTCGGCGAGAATGTCCGAAATGGTTGGGATACCGAACTTGCTGTCGGCAAATTGCGCGGGCTTGAGTGACTTCAAGAAGACGCGGTCGCCGATCATGGCCTTCAATGGTTTTTGCGTGGCACCTGCGATTTTTTCCACAAGGTCGTAGGCTTCGGGATGGACGGCGGAAGCGTCGAGCGGATTTTTACCGTTCATGATGCGTAGGAAGCCTGCCGCTTGCTCGTAGGTTTTGGGGCCGAGGCGAGGGACTTTTTTGAGTTGATCGCGGGTGGCGAAGGCGCCGTTGCTATCGCGGAAGGCGACGATGTTGTCGGCCAAGGTTTTGTTGAGGCCAGAGATGCGGGCTAGGAGTGGCGACGAGGCGGTGTTCACATCGACGCCAACGGAGTTGACGCAGTCTTCGACCACGGCATCAAGGGACTTGGCGAGGTTGGATTGATCGACGTCGTGTTGGTACTGACCAACGCCGATGGCCTTGGGGTCGATTTTGACGAGTTCAGCGAGGGGGTCTTGTAGGCGGCGGGCGATGGAGACAGCACCGCGAATGGAGACGTCGAGATTGGGGAATTCGAGAGCTGCCAATTCCGAGGCTGAGTAGACCGAAGCGCCGGCTTCGGAGACCATGATTTTTTGAATTTTGCTGTCGGGCAATTTCTTGATCAACTCGGCGGCAAGTTTATCGGTTTCGCGGCCGGCGGTTCCGTTGCCGATGGCGACGATTTCGACTTTGTGCTTCATCGCCAGTGCGCCCATGGTCGCCAAAGCGCCGTTCCAGTCGTTGCGTGGCTCATGCGGGTAGATGGTAGCGGTGTCGAGGAGTTTGCCCGTGGCATCGACTACTGCGATTTTGCAGCCGGTGCGAATGCCGGGATCGACGCCCATGGTGACGCGGGGGCCGGCGGGGGCCGCCAGCATCAAGTCTTTCATGTTTTTTGAAAACACGCTGATGGCATCGCGATCGGCGATCTCTTTTAAAAGTGTGAAAAGATCCACGGAGAGTGTGACGGAGAGGCGTGCGCGCCAGGCGAGGCGGACGCTGTCTGAGATCCACTTGTCGCCGATGCGGCCACGATCTTGCAGACCAAAGGCGACCATGATTTTGCCTTCGGCGGGATGTTGCTTGGCACCGTCAGTTGCGACATCGAGGCCCAAATCAAGGAAGCCTTCGTTGCGACCGCGCAGAAGAGCAAGTGCGCGATGGGACGGCAGATCCTTGATGCGCTGGTTGAAGTCGAAGTAGTCGGAGAATTTTGCGCCTTCGGCTTTTTTTGTGTCAATTACCTTTGAAGTGACGATGCCTTGCTCCCAGAGCCAGTTGCGCAAACCGCCAACGAGTTCGGCGTTTTCGCCGATACGTTCGATAAAGATGGAGCGGGCACCGTCGAGGGCGGCTTTGGTGTCGGCTACACCCTTTTCAGTATCGATGAATTTGGCTGCTTCGGCTTCGGGATTAAGTGCGGGATTGGCGAGCAGCATTTCTGTCAGTGGTTCAAGGCCGGCTTCACGCGCGATTTGCGCTTTGGTGCGGCGCTTTGGTTTGTAGGGTGCGTAAATGTCTTCGAGCGCCACTTTGTTGTCGGCATCGAGAATGGAGCGCTTGAGCTCGGGGGTCATTTTCCCCTGCTCGTCGATGGACTTCAGTACGGTTGAGCGGCGATC
>JABFRJ010000434.1 GCA_013141255.1 Hyphomicrobiaceae bacterium | reverse complement strand
GGAAGCGTTCGAACAGTAGGGCGAACCGGAGCGGGTCCAAGTCGGTACTTGTGAGTGAGTAGGCGACGAGCGAGCCAGCACCTGAACCACGACCGGGGCCGACGGGGATGTCGTTGGCTTTGGACCACTTGATGAAGTCGGCGACGATCAGGAAGTAGCCGGGGAATTTCATCGAGGCGATGACGCCGAGTTCATAGGCAAGGCGCTTTTCGTAATCGGCGACGGTGAAACCTTCGGCGAGGCCGGTGTGGGCGAGGCGGACTTTGAGGCCTTCCTCGGCTTGACGGGTGAGTTCGGCAGCTTCAGCAGCGAGTTGCTGTTCGCGGGTTTGATCGGCTGATGAAGCGACAAAATTTGGCAAGATCGGCGGGCGGCCTTTCAAGCGCCAGGCGCAGCGGAAGGCGATTTCAACGGTGTTGGCGAGCGCTTCGGGAAGATCGTGGAAGACCTTCTGCATGGCGGCGACGCTTTTGAAATAATGCTCGGGCGTGACTCGACGGCGATTTTCTTCGCTGACGTAGCGGCCTTCGGCGATGCAGATCAGTGCATCATGGGCTTCGTAATCGTCGGGCTTAGCGAAATAGCACTCGTTGGTGGCGACAATGGGAAGCGCGAGTTTGTAGGCGAGGTCGAGAAGTTGCGGTTCAACGGCAAGCTCGCTTGGCGTTTTGTGACGTTGCAATTCGACGTAGAGGCGGTCGCCGAAGAGTTGTTGGAGCAGTACGAGACGGCTTTCGGCGAGCGCGGATTGGTTGTCATTCAACGCCGTGTCGATGGGGCCATCGGGGCCACCGGTGAGACAAATGAGGCCGTCGGCATGGGCGCGCATTTGCGTGGCTGTGATGTGTGGTGTTTCGCCGTCCGCGACCAGCAGATGCTCGGCGCTGGCGAGCTTCATCAAGTTGGCGTAACCCTTCTCGTTCATGGCGAGGAAGGCGATGCGGCCATCGCGGGCGGCGGATTTCATTTGGGGGCCGGAGAGGCGCGAGGCTTGTTCGCGACGGTCTTCGAAATCGATGGTCAGGGAGACGCCGGAGATTGGCTGGATGCCGGCCTTGGAAACTTTTTCAGCGAATTCGAGGGCTCCGAACATGTTGTTGCTGTCGGTCAGGCCGAGGGCGGGCATGGCTTCGGCGCTGGCGATCCTGGCGAGTGATTCGATGAGCAATGCGCCTTCGAGCAGCGAATAGGCGGAATGGACTTTAAGATGGATGAATGCGGGAGCGTTCGTCGCCGTGGGCTCAGTCGCGGTAGGCTGGGTCGTTGTGGGCTTGGTCGCTGTTGGCTGGGGCATGGCGATTCTCGATTTGTGACGTGCTCTTGCCTAGCAGGCATGGCGAGCGCGGGACAGTGTTGCGACACTTCGATTGCTGTTATTCACACTGGAACGATGCGCGTCCGGACGTTCCGGTCCGTCATGATATTATTCAATTGGCATTTGGGCTTGTGGCGGCGCTATACTGATGTCGTTTTTAGAGCAATTCATTTTCGCACATCACAATTTTTATTGCCGTTTTTTGATAACCGTTTTCCTGGTGAGCGTATTTTTGTCGTTTGGAATTCTTTGTAATTTCGATGATGCACGCTGGGCTACGGCACGACTTAAATTTGAAACCGATTGATGTGCGGCCGGAGGCTGCCATGCGTGCGACGATACTGTATTCAATATGCTATGGCTTTGCTTGCGTTTTGAGTAGTCCGGCGGCTGTGGCAGGTATGGACGACTTTGAGGCGTGCGAGCAGCCGTATTACACCGATCTCGCCATTGCGGGTTGTACGCGCGCGCTGCAGCTGTATTCCGTCAGTGATGTCCAAGTTGCTATGCTGCTCAACAATCGCGGCAGTGCGCATGTGCTTGAGGGCAATCTCGACGCGGGACTCGCCGACTACAATCGAGCCCTGCAATTCTATCCCAACTACACGCGGGTGCATTACAATCGCGGTACGCTGTATCTTGCTCGCAAGGATTTTGACAACGCCATTGCAGACTTCGGTACAGCTATTGCACTTGGTGGCGATTACTTTGAAGCCTTTCATAATCGGGGCGTGGCGCTGCTTAAGCTAGAACGGCACGAGGAAGCTATCGCCGATTTTACGCGCACCATAGACCTCAATCCGAACCTGCCATCTGCGTTCTATAATCGAGGCATGGCGCAGAGCAGCTTGAAGTTGCATCGATTGGCGATTGCGGATTTCACTGAGGCATTGCGTGTGGGTCCGCGCACCCAGCGCATTTTGATTAATCGTGGCGCGGCGTTTGAGGCGGTCGGGTTGGTTGAAGACTCCATTGCAGATTACCGCGAGGCACTGAGGATTGATCCGGACAACGGGCAGGCTAAAGCGTGTTTACAGCGACTTAAAGTGGCGGAGCGTTAGGCGGTTGCGGAGACTTAGGGGCTGAACCATGAGGCGGGGATACCCCAGTGCGAGCCTAGCCACATGGCACAAGTTGCAAGGACGAGCCCGGGGATGACGCGGACTGCAAATGCGCGTCCGCCTGCTGTCGTGGCCAGCACGATCTTGACTATGGTGTTGGTGAGGACGCCGAACGTGATGGGCAGGAGTGCTGCTTGTGGTGTGAGATCGGTTTGGCCGACGAGAGCGGCGACGGCTGCGGCGGCGGCGTGAGCGTCGACAAGGCCTGCAAGACCTGAGCCGACGAGCAAGCCCTTGGTACCGAAGGCACGCTTCAACAGGCTGGCCGCGATCTGGACGACGGCGACGATGGCGGCAAAGACGAATGCTGTTTTCGGATCGAAGGCGCGACCTGCGACGGGCGCCGCAGCTTCTGACGACATCAAGGCGTGATAGGTGAAGACCGCGCCGTAGACGAGGGCAGTGAGACCACCGGCAACAAGCGCAGGGGCTGCGAGGGCGAGCGTCGGCAGACTGACCGCGCCTATGACGACTGTGAGTTGCAGGAATGTGGCGACGAGCGATAACGTGGCTGCGGCAACGCAACTTCTGAGTAGTTCGGGATGGGCTTTGGCGCGTTGGCCCATAGCGCCGATGGTGGCAGTACCTGAAACGAAACCCGACAGAAAACCGACGAGGGGGAGTGCGAGGTGGGCACCGAGCGCGCGCAGGGCGATGTGGCCCAGCGCGCCGACGGCCATGACGAGCACGGCGACTTTCCAGACGTTGCGCGGATTGATGCCGAGTAACAGGGGTTGGGATTGATCGGGCAGGATTGGCAGCACGACAAGAGCAGCGGTGGCGAGGACGAGACCGTCGTGAATTTCGCGCTCGGAGAGCGTGTGTTTGACGAAGTCGTGGAGCGCGCCGCGATTGGCCAGCAGGACGGTGGTGACGACGGCGATGGCGGCGGCGGCTACCGTGTTGTGCATGGCGAAGCCGCCAAGTAGGACGGTGAGCACGAGTGCGACTTCAGAGGTGAGACCGAGATCGTCGGCGGGCGCGCGGAAGTAGGCGGCGACGGTGAAGGCCGCGATGGTTGCGGTGGCGACGGACAAGAGTGCAATGCCGCCGAGCTGAACGGCAACGGCGCCGATAAGGGCGGTCAGGGTGAAGGTGCGCAGCCCCCCTGGTGCCAAGCGCGACGTTGCGGCCATGCGACGTTCGCGCTCAAGGCCGATCAGCAGGCCGATGCCGAGAGCGGCGAGGAAGCCTGAGACGTTGAAGGGGATCTGAGTGGTCGGGTCCATAATTGATGGTTATGGACGCCACCCAGGAAAGTTCAAGGAAAAGCGATGTTAACCGTTGCCGACCGTGTAGCCGCCGAGGAGCGTGCGCGTGGCGGCGGCAACGTCGGTTTGGCGCATCAGGCTTTCGCCGACGAGGTAGGTGTCGACGCCGACGGCTTTGAGACGGGCGCAATCGGCGGGCGTGAAGATACCGCTTTCGCCGACTA
>JABFRJ010000480.1 GCA_013141255.1 Hyphomicrobiaceae bacterium | reverse complement strand
GAATGACGCGGGTAACGGCCACGCAAATCAGAGCGTACATCGGCCCAACTGCCACGCCAGAAGCCCGGAAGATCGCGCGTGATTTGAATCGGACGATGGGCTGGCGATAGCAGTTCAAGTGTCAAGGGGAGCTTTCCGCCTGCGATGGCCGGATGTTGGCTCAAGCCGAATAGTTCCTGCACGCGGATAGAGAGCGAGGGCGCACCGGGGCCGTCGTAGGCGATGGGGTGGCGGTTGCCTGTTGGCGCATCGAAATGCGTGGGCGCGTCGGCTTCCAAGCGTTGACGGAGCGACCACGGCAAGACTGTCATCAGCGCGGCGTCGAGATCGTCGACGCCGATGTCGCTCAGACGCGATTTACCGTCGAGGAAGGGCACCAGCCATTCGGTGATGGTGTTGGCGAGTGCTGCGTCGGAAAGGTCGGGCCAGGTGTCGGGATCGGCCGCACTGAGGAAGGCGACGCGGTCACGCAATTGGTTCTGTGCTTTTGACCAAGGCAATTTGTCGACGCCCGCTTTGGCGATGCCGAGCGCGAGTGGGGTTGAGACGTTCTGGGTTTTGTCGAGTGATAACGGCGCACTGTCCAGCACGATGGCGCCCAAGCGGCGGACGCGACGGCCACGCACGGCGAGCGATGATGGATCGAAGCTGATGTCGTCGATGGTTTCTAAGCGGTCGGCGGCGATTTGATCAAGCTCGGTGGGATCAAGGCGTGCTGCAAGCAGGATGCGGGTGGCGGCGGCGACGCCTTGCATTTCAGCGATCACCATGAAGGGAACGCGGGCGAGAGCGTCTGTCGCGTCGATGACGGCGCCGCGACCGTTGGCGAGAATGAACTGGCCGCTGGTGCCGCGCGCTTTGGCAATGCGACCGGGATAAGCGCGGGCGAGGAGGGCTGCGGTTGAGGTTGGTCGTGATGCGCCGCTGCGTGGTGCGGCATTACTCTTCGCCGTGCGGGCCCAACCGTCGGCGAGGCGACGCATGTCGCTTGCACGAGGGCCACGGTCGCGACGGAAGCCTTCGAGGCGCGTGTCGAGATCGCTCGATGGGCCTCCGAGACCGCGCTCCACTAGAACGGCGGCGATGTCGGCGGCATCGCGCTCTGCGCCATCGCGGGCTGCATCTAAGAGCATGGCGGCGAGATGGGCGGGCAGCGGCAAGTCATGGATGTGACGGCCCAAGGGCGTGATGGTGCCGTTGCTGTCGAGAGCGCCGACGGCTTCGAGTGTTGCGCGGGCCGCGTTGAGGGCTGCGCGTGGTGGTGGGTCGAGCCAGTCGAGTGTGTGGGGATCGGTGACGCCCCAGGCGGCGCAATCAAGCAAGAGACCGGCGAGGTCGGCTGCGAGAATTTCAGGTGGCGCGAAGGCTGGCAAGGCTTGGGTTTCGGGTTCATCCCAGAGGCGATAACAAACACCGGGTTCGGTGCGGCCGGCGCGGCCACGGCGTTGATCGGCGGCGGCGCGGGAGACGCGTGTGGTTTCCAAGCGCGTCACGCCCGCATCGGGTTCGTAGCGAGGGCCACGGGCGAGGCCGCAATCGATGACGATGCGCACGCCTTCAATGGTGAGTGAGGTTTCGGCAATGGATGTGGCGAGCACGACCTTGCGTTGGCCCGCGAGCGTTGGGCTGACCGCGCGATCCTGGGCTCGCGGATCGAGCGCACCATGGAGAGGCGCAATTTCGACCGCGTCGGCGAGGGTTGTGCCGCGCAGGCGTTCGGTCAGGCGGTCGGCGACACGGCGGATTTCACCTTGGCCTGGGAGGAAGGCGAGGATTGAGCCCGTTTCAGATTTAAGTGCGCGCATGATGGCGTCGACCATGGCGTCGTCGATGCGGGCGTTTGGTTGATTGGTGACGGGGCGGCCGAGGTAGTGTGTGGTGATTGGGTAGGCGCGGCCTTCGCTTTGGATGACCGGCGCGTCGTCGAGTAACTTAGCGACACGGGAGCCATCGAGTGTGGCGCTCATGACAAGCAGACGTAGATCGTCGCGCAGGCCTTTCTGCGCATCGCGGGCCAAGGCTAGTGCGAGGTCGGCGTCGAGCGAGCGCTCGTGGAATTCGTCAAAGATAACGAGGCCGACGCCGTCGAGTGTGGGGTCATCGAGGATCATGCGGGTGAAGACGCCCTCGGTTACGACTTCGATGACGGACTTGGGGCCGACCTTGGTGCCAAGCCGCGCGCGCAGGCCGATGGTTTGGCCGACAGTTTCGCCCAGCGTTTTGGCCATGCGATCGGCGGCGCCCCGGGCGGCCAAGCGGCGCGGCTCCAGCATGATGATTTTGGATTTCGCCAGCCAGGACGCGTCGAGCAAGGCGAGCGGGAGCCGCGTGGTCTTACCGGCACCCGGTGGGGCGACGAGGACGGCGGTGATGCCTTGGGCGAGCGCGTTGGCGACATCGGCGAGCACAGCGTCGATGGGGAGTGGTGTATCAAATGTCATCATCTCTCGCCCTCCCCTGCTGATGCTCAATTGCCGAAGCCCGAGTTAGCAGGATGTGACGGCGAAGGGAATGGCAGGGCGGCAAATCAGTGCCAAGGTTGCACTGTCCTCCCCCCTATGGCGCGGTTTCGCGACAATAGTTAGACTGTTGCGATGTCGTTATTTTTCAAATTTTTGATTTTGGAGTTTGCAATGTCAAATCACGAAGGTGGATGTCTATGTGGCGCACTGCGTTACGCGACAACGGGGGAACCGGCACGCATTGTCTATTGTCATTGCCGATTTTGCCAACGCGCAACTGGGGGCGCGTACCTGGTTGAGTTGATGTACGCGAAAACTAACTTCCGTGTGACGCAAGGACGACCAGCGACCTATAGCCTTATATCGGCTGGTAGCGGCAAGCGCGTGACAATCAATTTTTGCGTCACCTGCGGGACAAAGCTATTTCTCGATCTCGAGCGCATGCCTGATGACATCGGTCTTTATGCGGGAACACTGGACGATCCGAATTGGTGGGCGCGGGACGCGGCGAGATCTAAACACATCTTCTTTGATATGGCACAGCGTGGCGTTGTAATTCCTCCGCACGTGTCTGTGTTTCATGAGCATGTCGTATCGCGGACCGGCGAGCCGCAGACGTGCCTCATGTTCGATGCGCCGCATTGTGTGGACTGACTCGTTCCGCTGTACTGCGCGAGATTGCGCTGTCTCGACATCGAGACGTGCGGTTGTCGTGTATCGCGGGGAACAGCGGCGACGGTTTGGAGCGCGTATGTTCTGATCATGGCCGAGCACTTTCGCTCTGGTCTGCTTGGAGACCCAGCGCAGTCGTTACGTGTTCCTCCCCAAACCTTAACTCTCTGTGCGCCCCCTCCCCTCAGGCACGCAGGGAGTTTTTTTGCCTTTTGGACACAGCCGTGGTTTTACCGTTGTGCTTGCACCTGGCTCACGCGCTGACTGAGCGACGGCGTCCGAAGGTTGGGCGTTGACCGCCGAAGCCGACGGCACCGGCGGGGAGCACGGTTGACTTGTCGCGGATCACGTTGCGACTGCTGCGGCGTGGTTGAACGTCTATGTTAGCGCCAGCATATGTGTTTAACGCGCTGATGCGATCTGTGATCGGCGGATGTGTCGAGAACAGACGCTCGGCAGAAGCAGAGATCATCATGGCTTGTAGATTGCTGTCGAGGCCCGGGATTTCATCGTTGCCGGATATTTTTTGAAGTGCTGAGACCAATGCGTCGGGGTCTTTGGTGAGTTCAATGGCGCCTGCGTCGGCCATGAATTCGCGCGAACGTGAAATCGCGAATTTGATGAGGAGCGCGAAAATATGCGTCAAGGCCATGAACGCTATGGCAATGCCTATCGAGATGGCAGCGGCGGTAAAAGTGCCGGAGTCGTCATCGTCGTCATGGCTGCCAACGAGCACGCCATA
>JABFRJ010000373.1 GCA_013141255.1 Hyphomicrobiaceae bacterium | reverse complement strand
CCCATGACACGCTGGCTGGCAAATTCCGGCAGATACTTCGACAGCGGATCATCGAGCAGGAACTTCCCCTCCTCAAACAGCATCATCGCCGCCACCGATGTGATCGGCTTCGTCATCGAGTAAATGCGCACAATGGTGTCCGCCGTCATCGGCGTGTTACGCGCCTGATCACGCAGCCCTTCGTTTTTGAAGTAGGCAATCTTGCCGCGCCGCGCCACCATGACAGATAATCCCGCCAGCCGCCCGCTTGCGACTTGCGCCTTCATCCAGCCATCAAGTCGACTGAGCCGCTCGCCAGCAAAGCCCACATCCTCAGGTTTCGCAGCTATCATCTGAGACATTCTCAAGCCTTCCCCAATTTCGGCAATTTCGGACGCCGCGCGAGCGCGGTATCGATCACTTTCGTCACATACGCGCGCTCCCGACCAGCCAAAGGCAACCGTGGCCCACGCACCCGGTCATTGGAATTGATCGTCAGCGCTTCGGCAAGCTTGATGTTTTGCACCAGCTTGGTCGAGACATCGAGATCAAGCAATGGACGGAACCAGCGATAAATCGCACGCGCTTCGTCCCAGCGCCCCGCCTCCGCCAGCTTCCAAATTGCCACAGTTTCCGCCGGAAACGCCGCCACCAGCCCCGCGACCCAACCAACTGCGCCCATAGCAAAACTCTCAAGCGCTAGATTATCGACACCGGTAAAAATGCGATACCGCGGCCCAGTCAAATTGATGATGTCGGTGATCCGCCGCACATTGTCCGAACTCTCTTTGACTGACGTGAACAGAGGTTCCGATGCCATATCGGCCAACATCTCAGGTGAGATGTCCACGCCATAGGCTGGTGGATTATTATAAATCATAATCGGCAATCCACCCGCCCGCGCCACTTCGGTGAAATGACGGATTGTTTCGCGCCGATCAGACTTATAAGGCAACCCCGGCAATACCATAAACCCGGCGGCCCCAGCCTTCGCCCCAGCCTCCGCCATGCGGCATGCATTGCGCGTCGATCCATCTGAGACCGTCAGAATAACAGGCAATTTACCCGCGATCTTTTTGGCAATTTTCACGGTCTCAATTTTTTCAGCCGCATCCAACGTCGACGCTTCTCCGAGCGAGCCGCAAACAATAAGCCCGTCGACGCCAGCATCGACTTGCAGCTTCCAACACCGCTGCATCTCTTTTTCGTCAAGACTACCATCTTCAGTGAATTTACTCGTCACCGCAGGCATAACACCCGACCATTTCGGCAAAGGCTTTACAGCCGTCGCAGCGGCCTTAGCAGCAATTTTTGCTTGAGCAGGTTTCGAGGCCATGACGAACTCCTAAAAATGCAATGACGGATCGCTATTCAGCTGGAGCTGCCCGCGGCGACACCAGTATGGTTTCATGCCCAGGACCAGGGCGCTCTGGCACCAAAAACGACAATGCAAGCGACATCGTGGCGATCACCACGCCGAGCCAGAAGATGATCGACGGATTGATCATCCCCAGTGCCCCGAAAAGCACAGGAATAAACACTGCCGCAATGTGATTGATCGTGAAGGCAACCGAGGCCGTCGCTGCCATATCCGCAGGATCACCAATTTTCTGAAA
The DNA here is from genome assembly GCA_013141255.1 of Hyphomicrobiaceae bacterium. Lineage (GTDB taxonomy): Bacteria > Pseudomonadota > Alphaproteobacteria > Rhizobiales > Hyphomicrobiaceae > JABFRJ01. The sequence continues at coordinate 17,715 of JABFRJ010000373.1, read as the reverse complement.
ATACGTCCGTTGCGCAATCGTGAGTGTGAAAAACACCCCATCAATCACAAATAAAATGGCAGCTACCGTTCCATTGGTCGAAAGCGCGTAGCCCGCAAATACCAAGATCAACACTACATTTTCAAACTGTATCGTTCGTCGTTCGCCCCATTGCGATACCAATCCACCCAATCTGCCAGCCAGAACAGTCGTCAACGCCGCCGTCACTAACATCAACAGTGCTGTCTCTGTTAGCGAAAAACCAAACTTTTTGACCAGCAAAAATCCAGCGAATGCGTGAAACAATTGCCGCCGCGCGCCCGACATAAACGTCATCGCGTAGTAGAGCCAGTAGCGCTGCCTCAGCACGATAGACTTACGCTGTGGCACAGGCCCTTCATAGCGCCCAAAGCCCATCACAGCCGCGATGGTAATCGCGATCGCCGCAATACCAATCACAGCATAGAGCACCGCGTAGTTGAGATAGCCGAGCGCCGCCACCGCCGCGATCCCACCATAGGCCAAAAATTGTCCAGCCGCCCCCGCCGACGCAATCCGTCCCATCAACCGACCAGCCTCCGCCTTGGGCAAAATCTGCAATTGCAGCGACGTATTCATGGTCTCAAAATAGTGAAACCCAACTGACATGATAAAGGTCGTGATCAACACACCCGTCAGCGTCGGGAAAAATCCCGTCAGTGCAATCCCCAAGCCCAAAACAAGAAGCGAGACATAGGCCAAAGTCTGCTCGCGCATCACAGCCAGCCAGAAAATCGCCGTGAACGCTAAAAATCCCGGGATCTCACGCACCGATTGCGTCAACCCAATTTCCGACCACTGAAACCCAGCCCGCTCCACCACAAAATTGTTGAGCAACGCCTGCCAAGCCGCAAACGAGATCCAATTGATGAAGCTCATCGTCATAAGAAAAATGACGGGCCCGCGCACGGCGGGCGCCAAGTTCGACAAATTGAGCATGAGCGATGGTCTCGACCAATTCAGGCAGTTTCAAAAGACTTGACCGCCCCAGCGCTCTGCGTCAACGCCGTGTCATGCATAGCCGTCAGAATCCAGCTCATTGTGCAGCGCAAAACGCGCCATCACGGCACAATCAACTGGATGCGCGCCTGTGCGGCGCTAATCTCCAACCGCTGTGCCTCGCCAAACGCGTCGCCATCAATCTGCAGCGGCAAGGGCCTGCTGCACGTGAGCACAACCTGCCGAGCCGAAAGCATCAGAACCCCACCGCCGGCGCGCTGCGCCCGGCCATGCAAGCGTCCAAGAGCAAGATCGGCGAGTTGCTGCGCCAGCATCGCTTTACTCTTCGCGCGGAACAAAATAGCCGACAGCCCCGAGGTCCTGATCTCAGTCAGCGGCGCAATCACGAAATGCCCACCGTAGTAGCGTGCATTGGCAACAACAACCCAATCCGCCGAATGCTGCGAACCATCTATCTCGACCACAATATGATCGCGCGGAGCTGCAAGCGCACGCAACGCTGGGATCGCGAACGCCGCCTTGCCCACCATACTTTTCCAGCGATGATCGAGCGCAGCAATGACTCGACCATCAAACCCCATACCGGCCATCAAGAGAAACGGTTCGCCATTCGCCGACGCCAGTTCAATGGGAACCGATGGCCCCTGCATCAACATCTGCGCCAATGCGCCAGCCGACCGGTCTAGTCCCAATTCATGCGCCAGCACATTTCCAGTCCCAAGCGGAATATAGCCTAGCGGAATTTCGCGCCCCACCAACACACACGCGGCCTGCCGCACCGTGCCGTCACCACCCGCAGCAATAATAGCGTCGAAGCCACCGCCCTCAATTGCGCGCAACATATCCGTGCGGCTTGCTTCGGCAGACACCGTCTCATTCAACGTCACCGCTGCACCACGCAACTTAAGTGCCGCGATAATCTCGCCCAGTGCCGCCCGACGAGAACGTCCGGCAGCAGGATTGAAAACAATGAAAAACCGCCGCCGCATCGCACCTGCTGTCATTACAAAGAAAATCCCCGGCGGACTTTCGCCCGCCAGGGCATGGGGTATCGGTGCCAGACCTATCGGTCAACGCCTAGCGCCAACCACAGAGCCGCAACGTATTAACGCCGCGCAGTAATCGCCTTGGGCTTCGACGCAGTCTCCTTGACTAGCGCCGCCGCCCGCACCGCATCTTGAACCTTTTCAAACGCACGCACCTCAATTTGGCGGACGCGCTCGCGGCTCACACTGAACTCAGTCGACAAATCCTCCAGCGTTGCTGGCGGATCAGTCAACCGGCGTGCAATGAAGATACGCTGCTCGCGCTCATTGAGTGTCGCCATTGCCGACGACAGGTAGGCACGGCGATGCGCCAGCTCTTCATTCTCCGCCAACATCTCCTCTTGATCCGGCTTGTCGTCGACCAACCAATCCTGCCATTCTGCAGCTTCGGTATCGGCCTTAACCGGCGCATTCAGAGACGCATCGCCACCCAAGCGGCGATTCATCGACGTTACTTCTTCTTCGGTGACGCCGAGCTTCTTGGCGATGGCCTTCACGTGCTCGGGCTTGAGATCACCCTCCTCCAAAGCCGCGATCTGGCCCTTCATGCGCCGCAGATTGAAGAATAATTTCTTCTGCGCCGAGGTTGTCCCCATTTTCACGAGGCTCCAAGACCGCAGCACGTATTCCTGAATCGACGCACGAATCCACCACATCGCATAAGTTGCGAGGCGGAAACCTTTGTCGGGCTCAAAGCGCTTAACCGCCTGCATCAAGCCCACATTGCCTTCCGAAATTACTTCCCCCATGGGCAAGCCGTAGCCGCGATAGCCCATGGCAATGCGTGCCACAAGCCGCAGATGCGACGTGATCAGCTTTTCAGCTGCTTCGGGGTTTTGATCCGCCCGCCAACGCTTCGCCAGCATGAACTCTTCATCCGGCTGAAGCATGGGAAATTTGCGGATCTCCTGCAGATAGCGCGAGAGACCACCAGAACCGTCAGCAATAATTGGCAGTGCTTTGCTCATTCATCCTCTCAGCCCTGGTACCCAGATGCCCTTCGGCGATCATGGCTCAGATGCTGCCTCCTCAGGTGTCCTAGTCGTCCCGCCACGGTTGTGACGACAGCCCAGAACCAAACATTCCAGAAACGAACCCAGTCGCGGCTTCCGTCGCGGACGCCGAAGTCGAACCTAGGGTGTACACTCCTGATTGCACACGCACCAACCAACTAAACGTGGCTGCATCGTCACCAGATTTCACCTCTTTGTGAGCACCCTAATATCAGGGCAAGACGTCGAGCCGCCGATATTTAGGGAACCACTATGTCGATTTCAAGAGCTGCCAAGGATCACAGCCAACCAATGCTTAAAGAGCTCCCAAATAGGCCATTTGACCACGCCACCCGAACCTAACGACCAGCCTTCAAATGTGCAAAAATCTGAGCCAAATCAGCAGGCAAAGGACTTTCAAAGCGCATAGCCTTGCCCGTCACCGGGTGCTCAAACGCCAGCAATGCTGCATGCAACGCTTGTCGGCCTAGACTGAGCACCGCCTCTTGTGCGTCCGGACCGAGCTTCCGTACACTCGCCGCAAATCCAGCTCCATAGGTTGGATCACCTAGCAAAGGATGGCCCATGTGGGCCATATGCACACGCACCTGGTGCGTCCGCCCCGTCTCCAGGCGACACCGCACCAAAGAGGTAGCAGGCAGTCCCTTCGGCGCCATCCGCGCCACCACGTCGTACTTGGTAGCGGCATGGCGCCCGCTGTCATTATGAACAACCGCCATTTTCGTCCGATTATGCGCCCGCCGCCCAATCGCCGCCTCTATCCGGCCGGATGCAGGTTCCAATATCCCCCAAACAATCGCGAGATAGCCCCGTTCAAGCCGCCCATCTACCCCATGCGACGCAAACTGCTCAGCCAGCCCATGATGCGCCGCATCGGTTTTAGCAACCACCATGATCCCAGTTGTGTCTTTATCGAGCCTATGCACGATCCCAGGCCGCCGCACTCCGCCAATTCCGCTTAGGCTGTCGCCGCAATGCTGAATGAGCGCGTTAACCAGGGTCCCCGTCGCATGCCCCGGCGCCGGATGCACCACTAGTCCTTTGGGCTTATCGATCACGATCAGATGCTTATCTTCGAACAACACCACCAGAGGAATATTCTCGGCCTCAGGCTCAGGCGCCGCCGCAGGCGGAATACGCACCGTAAAGCCGTCTCCCAATTTGACCCTTACACCGTGGCTCTCTATGGTCCGCCCATCATTGTGGAGGATATGCCCGTCACGGAGTAACGCCTGAACGCGGGCGCGCGACAATTCGGGAAGTCGGCGCGCCAGCGCTACATCGATCCGACTGCCGACGTCTGCCTCAACCATAATCAACTCAATTTCCGCAGATGTGTCGACCGACACTGTCACTACGTCACTGTCCTGCACGTAAAGCCTCAACTCTCACATATGTCCCGACTCACACATTTGACTGTCACCCAACCATAAGCTTGTTCCTCTACCCTGTTTGGACGTCCATGTCGCTCAACCCGTCAAAAAATGCCAATCCAGCCGAAGCCCCCGATCCTGCCACAGCTCAAGGGACGAGCATCGACGGCGCCATCCTATCCGCGACACAGACGCGGTGGGTTAAGATCGCAATCGGCATCATGACGGCACTGCTAGCAATAGGTATTCCCGTCCTCATTGGCCGCGTCATTTACCTAGCCCGCTACGGAGCAAATCCACAGCTAACAACCGTTCAATCAACGATAGAGCCAAGTCTCGCGGCAACGGCCCGCCTCAATCTTCCGCTTGGCGCACAAATCAAGTCCATCACGCTTTCTGGCTCGCGCCTCGCCGTTCATCACGGTTCCGACGGCGGCCGCGAAGAAATTTCAATTCTCGACCTTACAACAGGCGCCGTCCTAAGCCGGGTCGAACTGACGCGGGGCCGCTAACTCTGCGCCAATATCGCGGCCTTGCTCCTGCCCTCGCGTGGCGGCATAGTCTGCAATTATGGAATCAAGCTTTTGTCCAATCTCGACTTATGTTCGCACGGCGGTTTGCGGAGGCGGCATCAAACTGCGCAAATTTTCTAAGTTAAAAGCAGCAACTGTAAGCGTCAGCACAATATGCATGCTTAGCGCTTTAGGTGCCTCCACGCCAATTGCCGCTCAACAGAATACTCAAGCGCAATCCCCCGCTGCTGCTGCCGCCACAAGTGACCAACGTCCGTATGACGAAAAGATGCTCCGCCTCTCTGAAATCCTTGGCGCAGTTCACTTTTTGCGCGAGTTGTGCGGCAATAACGACGGCATGCAATGGCGCGATCGCATGAACGATTTGCTTGACGCTGAAGGCTCCTCAGCCGCGCGCCGCGTCAAATTTACGCGTGCATTCAATGCAGGTTATCGTGGTTACAGCCGCACCTACACCACGTGCACAACCACAGCACGCACCGCTGTCACGCGCTTCATCACCGAAGGCACTGAATTGTCCGACGGACTTATGCGCGGATCGCCGTAAACCATTTTTTACAGTCGCAAGACCACAATCGTCTTTAGCCCATTCCGCAACGCTCGAAGTGTTGTAGAAGGCACCGTACTCTCAATCGCCAGTTTGTAATGTGATTTTGATACATGCGCATTTGAACGCCGCCAACACCAACAATTCAGACGCCTCAAGAGATGAATGTTTCAGTGTCGTAATCGACGCACGTACACAAGGAATTCGCCATGCTCGGCCTCGCCGATTCAGACGATGAACGCCTCAAGGCGTTCGGCATCATGTTGCAAGCCTGGGAAGACGGTGCCGACAACGGCGTGGCTCCTGAAATGATGGCCTATGCAGCGCTCTACACCGGCCTCACAGACCTCGTCGGCAGCTTCGGCGAAGACCATGTAGCAACTCTGGTCGAGGGGCTTAAGGCGCGCGTATTAAAAGGCGAATTTTCTGTTCGCGGTGGCCGCACGCAATAGTTGGAGTGCTGGCACTGGATCGGCCGAAAACACGTCGTTCTAAAACACGCCCGGCAACAAACGCTTGAACAGCATCTCACCGATCAACAACCCACCAAAGCCGATCAAAACCACGCCCGCAATTCGATTGAGCTGCGCCATGCGCGCGCTATCAAGTAGATGGCGCACCGAACTGATCGCACGTGACACGACTAACCAGTAGCAAAAACTACCCCCCATAATCGCCGCCACCATTACAAGCGCGTCGAGATAGCTACTGATCTCAACAAACGACGAAACGCCACCAAAAATCGCGATCAAACCGAGAACTGCTGCAGGATTGGTGATGGTCAGCAAAAACATCTGCGGAATATCCCAAATGTAGTCGTAAAGCGTGGCCCGCTCGACCTCTTGGTTCGATGCAATCGTTGTGGTGGTGAAAAATAATTTCGCCCCCGCGATTGCCAAAGCCAGCCCGCCAACGATTTGAATAGCGGTTCTATAATCGCGGATAGCACCGGAAATCGCGTTCACGCCCATGGCAGCACCAAGCGCTATAATGCCGTCGCCAAGCATGATACCGAGGCCAGCGGCCATACCGCCAAAAAATCCGCGTTCGACAGCTCGCTGCAGGCCAAGCAGATTGACTGGTCCAATCGGAAGGGCCAAAAGCACGCCGACGAACATGCCGATCGGAATAATCAGGGGATTAGGGATGTACGACATCGGTGGCTCACACGCTCACAAGCCAGCGGCACCACGAGCTGAGCCCGCAGTACACAACTCGCTCATATCGCAGCGCACATCTCGTCTCACCGCATTCGTCTCCCGCCACATGCCAATCTATCGCGGCCCTACGGAGTACATATCCCCGAGCAGCAAGCGTGCACTGCGCTTAGCTCTACTGGCGTCGTTCGCCCTTGTCCATTGCATCACAGCGACAAGACTTGGTCTTTCGTCGGAGGTTATGGCTCAATCCAAGCTCAAACCAGCGCGGACAACGCCAGTTGTGAGCCCTAAAGCAGATTCACAGCCACCTTTAACGCCTGCCGCAGCCGATATGCGCGATGCAATCCTCGAAGCCGTCCATTCAGGCCGCATCGACGACCTGCGGCACGCCATAGAACTCAACGAGCTGAAGCCAGATTTTGGTGCCGCACCAGGGGCTGACCCGATCCAGCACTTGAAGGCCCTTTCACGCGATAATTCCGGCACAGACATTCTCGCCGCCCTTAGAGCACTCCTGGATAGCCCCCGAAAATCCGTCCCGGCCGGGAAAGACCCAGAAAACAATCTTATCTACAATTGGCCACGGTTTGCCGACGAACCACTTTCAAAACTGAGCACGGAAGACACAGCGTTGCTTGAACGCATCGAAACCCCAGACACATTGCAAGCTATGAAAGCTTCGGATCGCTACACTGGCTGGCAATTACGTATCGGCGCCGATGGCATTTGGCACGGCTTCACACGGCTCCGTTAACGACGAGATGCATCGACACATCTGTGCCATCAGTGGATAGTAACCATAGATCTGAGCGCACATCGTCAACGCGCTCGTTAGTCGTTATCAGCTTTGGTTCTCGGCCCCCCAGCTTTTCGACTCTAGAGGAAGTATCGTATGTGGCGTTTTGGTGCAGCACTCATAGTTCTTCTCGCGTTCCAGGGAGAGGCGACGGCTCAAAACCGTGGGTGGATTCCGTGGGGTGAAATTGGCGCACAACCACCACCACGTTATGGCCGCCCTGTCCCAATGCCAAACCGCAGCCGCCCTGCGCCCATATCGCGCAGTAACGCTGACGACGACGATGATGACAACAATAGCGCATTTTCCAACCGTCGCGGCGGACAGCTCGCAGCCCCCCGTTCAGCTATCCAATACCCTGCGCTTTTGGAAGGTGGCCCCCGGCCTGACATCTCACCGCGAGCACCTCAATCAGTTGCCTTCCGCGGTTACGCTCAGGGCGCCATCGTCGTGGATACCTCTGGCCGCTCGCTCTATTACGTGACCAGCACCACCTCGGCCCTGCGCTATCCAATCTCTGTTGGTCGCGATGGATTCACTTGGAAAGGCGTCGAAAAGATCAGCCGCGTTCAGGAATGGCCAGATTGGCATCCGCCAAAGGAAATGCGCGAACGCGATCCGCGCTTACCTGAGAAGATGACCGGCGGCATCAATAACCCACTTGGCGCTAAGGCACTCTACCTCGGCAACTCGCTCTATCGCATCCACGGCACAAACGACTCCAAGTCGATCGGCTACGCAGCCTCGTCAGGATGCTTCCGCATGATGAACCATCACGTGGCACACTTGGCGACCCTCGCAGGCGTCGGCACCACGGTGCACGTTCTCGACAAACTCCCCTCAAACGTCGCCGGCACGCCCGCCGTCGAAGAGGAAGCGCCCAAGCCCGCCTTGCGCAAACCCAAGCGCGTGTAAACGCATTGCACGCTTGTCAAACGCAATAGGCCCCGCACACCAGCGGGGCCTTTTGAATTTCACCGAACATCACGACAGGCCAACTAACCACTCACGCAACCTTACAGCGGCCCCGGATACCCGCCGCCATCAATCAGAATATTCTGCCCTGTGATGTAACCAGCATGGGCCGAACACAAGAACGCAACGGTCGCACCAAACTCCTCGGTCGTACCAAAGCGCTTAGCTGGCACCGCCATTTTCCGCTCTGCTTCGACATCGGCCAGTGGCCGCCCCGCCTTCTCGGCCAGACCTTTGGTCGTGTTCCGCAATCGATCTGTATCAAACGGCCCCGGTAAGATGCCATTGATCGTCACGTTCTTGCCCGTCGTTTTACGCGCCAAAACTGCAACGGCTCCCGTCAACCCAAGGCGCGCACCATTAGACAACTCAAGCGAAGCAATCGGGTTCTTGATCGACGCCGACGTGATGTTGACGATGCGTCCGTAACCACGATCCATCATGCCGTAGACCACCGCCTTAATAAGCGCGATGGGCGTAATCATATTGCCCTCGACGGCCAGTCGCCACGCCGCCTCGTCGAAATCTTTGAAGTCCCCAGGCGGCGGCCCGCCCGCATTGTTGATCAGAATGTCGGGGTTCGGACACGCAGCCAGCAAGGCCTTGCGCCCCGCGTCCGTCGTCACATCACACACAACTGTCGTCACTTCGACACCAGTTGCCTTACGAATTTCATCCGCTGTTACCTCAAGCGCCTCTTTGCCACGCGCCGAGATCACGACATTGACGCCCTCTTTCGCCAGCGCCATTGCGCAGCCTTTGCCGAGCCCTTTTGACGCCGCGCATACAATCGCCGTGCGCCCCTTGATGCCAAGATCCATCGTCCCGTCTCCTCATGTCGCTTTACAATTCATTGCCCATCGATGCATCCGCCCTGTGCCGGGTCAACCCCTACAAGAACAATCCTTATGAGCGCATGCACGCCTCGCGCAACAAGCAATAACGGACACGTGCCCCCCGCAAGTGTCCGTTTGTGACTTAAATCAAAAGACCTCTCGACCGGCAGTGTTACGGCTTCATCCGTCGCTCAACCTGATCCACATCACGCGCCGCGCCTTCCGACGCTGACAATGCAAACGCGGCATATGCCCGCAACGCCATCGACACCAAACGCTCGCGCTTCTCGGTTGGCCTCCATGCCGCCACACCGCGCTCTTCCATAAACGTGCGCCGCTTTGCCATCGTCGCTTCATCGACTAGTAAATTGAGCTTCCGTGTCGGGATGTCGATCTCGATTATGTCGCCCTCTTCGACGAGACCAATCGGACCACCCGTCGCTGCCTCCGGTGAAATGTGACCAATGCTCAAGCCAGACGATCCGCCGGAGAAACGACCATCAGTAATCAACGCGCATTTCTGCCCGAGACCCATGCTCTTGATGTAACTCGTCGGATATAGCATTTCCTGCATGCCCGGACCACCGCGCGGCCCTTCGTAGCGGATGACGACGACATCGCCCGCTTTGACCTTCTTGGTCAGGATCGCTTTCACAGCAGAATCTTGGCTCTCAAAAATTCGCGCCGGACCTTTAAACGTCAAACAGTTGGCCGGCACGCCAGCCGTCTTCACGATGCAACCATCCGGCGCAATGTTCCCGTACAGAACCGCCAGACCGCCATCTTGACTATAGGCATGCTCACCTGAGCGAATACAGCCAGTCTTCCGATCCGTATCAAGCTCTTTCCACAGCCGATCCGTGCTGAACGCCTGTGTCGTGCGCACGCCACCTGGCGCGGCCAGAAAGAACTTCTGCACTGCAGCCGAAGGCTTGCGCATGATGTCCCACGTATCAATCGCATCACCGATAGATTTTGAATGCACAGTCGGCCGATCGCGATGGATCAACCCCAGACGATCCAATTCCCCCATCAGCCCCATGATGCCACCGGCGCGATGCACGTCCTCCATGTGGAACTCAGATGTCGACGGTGCCAACTTCGACAGATGCGGCACTTTGCGGCTCAACCGGTCGATGTCCTCCATCTTGAACGGCACTTCGCCTTCCCGCGCCATGGCCAACAAATGCAACACCGTATTGGTCGATCCGCCCATGGCAATATCGAGCACCATCGCATTCTCGAATGTACGGAAATCCGCAATTCCTCGCGGCGTCGCCGTCACGTCATTCTGCTCATAGTAACGCTTGGTCAATTCAACGATTGTGCGTCCGGCTTGCAGGAACAGTTCCTTCCGCGCCGCGTGCGTCGCCAATACAGACCCATTCCCCGGCAACGCCAATCCCAGCGCTTCGGCCAAACAGTTCATCGAATTCGCCGTGAACATTCCCGAACACGATCCGCACGTCGGACACGCCGACCGCTCATATTTCTCAACCTCAGCGTCCGACGTCGCTGGGTTCGCAGCCTGGATCATCGCGTCAATCAAATCGGCTTTCTTTTCCGTGCCGTCGTCGAGAATGACCTTGCCCGCTTCCATCGGGCCACCCGATACAAAGATCGCCGGGATATTGAGCCGCATTGCCGCCATCAACATGCCGGGCGTGATTTTGTCGCAATTTGAAATGCAAACCACAGCGTCCGCGCAGTGAGCGTTACACATGTACTCGACCGCGTCCGCGATATGTTCGCGCGACGGCAATGAATACAGCATCCCGTCATGCCCCATGGCGATGCCGTCATCGACCGCGATAGTATTGAACTCCTTCGCAACCCCGCCCGCCTTCTCGATCTCGCGCGCCACCATCTGCCCGAGATCCATCAAGTGCACGTGGCCCGGCACAAACTGAGTGAACGAGTTGGCAATAGCGATAATCGGCTTACCGAAGTCGCCATCCTTCATGCCGGTCGCGCGCCAGAGGCCACGAGCACCCGCCATGTTACGGCCATGGGTCGAAGTACGGGAACGATATGGGGGCATCACGTCTCTCCTATCGGCTAGCCAGCTAAGGGCCTCACCATTCTAAATCAAGGCCTATCGATCTCAGAAAAACGCAGTTTAAACAAGCACCATAGCGCTACAAATGCGCCACTCCGCCATCCCATTTTTGCTGAGGCACAAGCGTAGTCGGATCGACAGTCCTAGGTGCAACCGAAAACTCCGGGCATCACCCTCGCTCGGCCCGCTCAACCGCCACCAGCGGCGGAGGCGGCGGCGCTACAACAGCAGGCATGGCCGACACTGCCACAACGGGGCCAACCGTTACCTCCCGCCGCGGCTTCGGCCCCACCGAATTGGCCCAACCATAGGCGAACATCGTCATCAGCGCGCTCGCCGCAAAGAAATAAATCCCGGGCTCAACCCGCGCCGCCGTATATCCAGACGAGTTGATATAAAAAATCATCAGCGCCAGCACCATCACATCAGTCATCGAATAGCGCCCGAGCCACTCCATGACCGACACAGACTTTGCGCGGAACTCTTGGTTCATGTCCGGTGACGTCACTAAGGTCAGCAAATAGAACAACTTTAGAAACGGGAACAAGATCGAAAACGCAAAGATCACCACGCAAAGAAACATCTCATCACTCTGATAGAGCGCCCAGATAATGCTCGCGATCGAATGCTGATCTCGCCACACATACACTGTCGTAAACTTGATCGCCGGCAAAATAATACCCAATGCAAAGAACACAGTCGCCACGATGATGAGAAAACTCAGCACGAAATTCCGAAATGGCGACAATCGGCCGGGATGCTCTACTTCTCTCGCAATCGCCTTCGTCGCCCCTTCCCGGATCGCATCCGTCCTGAGCCACGCATACGCGAGGATCATCAACAGAACCGCAGCCGTGAAAAAATACACCCCATTAAGGCTCTTCGCGTCATAGACGCCTTGGCTTTTGATAAAGAATATTGTCAACGACAATACCAGCACATCGTGCATCGACCACTTGCCGAGCCACTCCAGCGCCCGTAATTGCCGTCCATAGCGCTTCAGCTCCGTCACCGGAAGCGTTGACAGCAACAACAGATACAGCAGCTTCAGCACCGGCAGCACGATGGAAAAAACAAGCACCGTCAGTCCAAGAAACGTCTGCCCCGTATTGAGCAGCGCTTGCACGGTTGACAACAACGAATGCTCATAGGTGAAGAATACAAACTTCGTCAGTTTAATAATCGGCAGACTGACGCCGAGCGCCAAACACACGCTCGCCCCGACGATGGCCATGGCAAGCAAAAATCGCCGTCCGCCCAGTGTCATTGTTCGTCCTGGTCCACGACAGCGCCAGCCTCAATAGATGGTCTGTTTGAGACGCTCGGGATAGGCTGCATCATAAGCAGCGCCATCGAATGTTTCACTCTTTGCCTGAGCAATCGTCTGCATCATTTGCCCAACCGTCGGCAACGCCGAGCGCTCGATATGCCGTTCATCATCCCACAACTTTGACCGCACCAATGCCTTTTGACACTGCGGATACACGCGTTCGACAGTTACGACGATGACACTCTGCGGCGCCTTGCCCGCCATCGTGAAACTGTCCCGCAGTGCTGGATCGGTAGATATAATGGCTCGCCCGTTGATCCGCATAGTCTCGCCGATACCCGGCACGAGAAACAGCAGCGCGACACGTGGGTCACGCACAATATTACGTAAACTATCAAGTCGATTATTACCGCGCCGATCCGGGATCATGACAGTCTTCGGATCAACAACGCGCACGAAGCCAGCCGGATCACCACGCGGGGAGCAATCTAGCCCATCATCGCCAGCCGTCGCCAAAATGACGAATGGCGAAGCCTCAATGAACTTCGCATAATCCTCGCTAATATGTTCAAGTTCTTTCAGCAGAGCCACAGGATTGGCCGAATCGTAAAGCGCTTCAAGCGCTTCCATCGAGGTAACAGTATGCCGATCGTCCACTAGTTCGCCTCCCGCGCACCCAAGGTCGAAAGCCAATTCCAAACACCATCAGCAAAAACAATAGCGGCGACACTAAGTCCGCCGCTTTGCATTACTAACAATCACTCGGAGCACGCAAAGGCCCTTAGGCCGGCATCTTGCCCTTCGATTTGTCGTACGACACACCCTTCTCATCGAACAACGCCGAGAGTTCACCCTGCTGGAACATCTCGCGAATGATATCACAGCCACCGATAAACTCGCCCTTCACATAGAGCTGTGGGATGGTCGGCCAATCTGAAAACGTCTTAATGCCATCGCGAATGCCCATATCGTCGAGCACGTTCACGTCCTTATAATCGACGCCCATATAGCCCAGTACTTGAGCCACTTGGCCCGAAAATCCGCACTGCGGAAAATTCTTGGTACCCTTCATGAACACCACCACGTCATTGGCCGACACTGTCGTCTTGATCCAGTCGTGAACTTTGTCGCTCATCGTAGTGTCCTCTAAGCAAGTGAAAGACCATCGCGCGGCACCAGCGCCGCCTAAGATCGCATCGAATTTCTCGTCAGATGTGGGATCGCACGGCAAAAAGTCAATTAGGCACTCAGTCTTTTGGCACGGCCGTCGTTAGCGCCAGCGCATGCAGCACCCCACCCATCCGCCCTTCAAGCGCCTCGTAGACCATTTTGTGCTGTGCAACTCGGGTCTTGCCCTTGAAGTCAGCAGCAATCACGTGCGCCGCAAAATGATCGCCATCCCCGGCGAGATCCTTAATCTCCACTTGCGCGCCGGGAAAACGCGCCTTTATCAGTCGCTCAATCTCATGTGCATCCATCGCCATTAGCATTCAACTCCGCAGGTCCATTCACACCACCCTATCCGACTTGCCCATCACCAGAACAGTGCCATCACAGGCGCGCCCAAGAACATAATAAGAACACTTGCGGCGTGCAACTCACCAATCCTTTATCCGCATGATTCCGGCCTGGACTTTCACGCCTGGCCAGCTTGGCACAAACCGATCCACAGCAATGCCGCTCGCCTGCAACGCTAACGCCAAAGCCTTGGGCGGCGCATCAATCGCCTCATTGGTCAATTGAAACGTGCCCCAGTGATGCCCGAGCGCACGCTCCGCGCCGCACAATTGAAACGCCGCCACGGCTTCGGCTGGGTTCATATGCTGCGTGCTCATAAACCAGCGCGGTTCGTAGGCTCCGATGGGAAGTAACGCCAACTGGATCTTAGGATGGCGAGTACGCACATGCTGGAACGTGCGCCCGTCACCAAAACCACTATCACCAACCGCATAAACAGTAGTCGAACCATTTTTAACGATGAAGCTGGCCCAGAGCGCGTGCATCCGATCCCGCGTCCCCCGCGCCGACCAATGCTGCGTGGGGACGGCGATAATCTCAATGGCCGCTCCCGAGTTCGCGGCATAAGCCACAGTCATGCCCTGGTCCCAATCAAGCGCCACCACTTCAATTGCCCCGACCTCATCCCGCAGGATCGTATCGTTGCCGAGTGGCGTAATAAAGCGCGGGTTATCGCGCTGCCACAGGCGTTTCAGAGTGCCCACGTCCATGTGGTCATAGTGATTGTGCGTCACGATCACCGCATGAATTTGGGGGAGCGCCTCAAATGCAATCCCCGGCGCATTGACTCGCTTGGGGCCCGCAAAACGCACCGGACTTGCCCGCTCCGCATAGACTGGATCGATCAGGATATTGCAGCCGCCCGTTTGACACAGAAATGAGGCGTGCCCAATCGCCGTGACCTGGACATTACCTTGAATCTCGGCTGACAGTTTCGGCATCATGTCCGCCTGAGGTGCAAACGTCGCTGGCCAGGCCTCCGCTCGCGATGTCAGCTGCCATTTGAGAAAACGTCCAAATCCCTCAGGATTATTGCCTCCCGGATTAAAGAACCGTACCCCATCAAAATGATCGCTAACCGGACCATCGTAGTAGCTGTTACTCCGTGCGGGCGTTAGCGCAAAGGCTCCACTCCCCAGACCAACCAAACCAAGTCCACGCAACAACCAACGCCGCGAAAATCTCCGCGCCCGCCGCTCTGTAAGCAACGCCTGCTTCCGATCATCCATGCTGCCACCATGAGCCAAGAATAATTGAACCCGGCCGATGCAGTGTCTTAGCGTTAAAATTTTGACAACCCCTGTGCGGATTTGCCAAAACACACGCCAAAGTTGCACGCAGCACTCGTCCATCTGATAGAAAGTCCGACGTTCTATGTCAGTTTCCTCGGCTCACTTCAAACCCGGCCACCCCATCACCGACGTCACCATCAACTATGGACCGCCCACCGTCCTTGGTCGCTTCTTCCTTGAAGCCAACGCCGCTTGCGAGGCAGTCGGCATCAAATTGACCTTTGGCACCTTCGAAGAACTACTCGCAGCCAACACCCTTAATCGCGCGAGTTGGAAACCCATCACCTCCATGTACGACCACCGCTTAAGCGGCCAAAATCTCACACCCGACAAAGCATTTTGCATTTTTGGCCGCAACGCCGCGGGCGAGATCGTCGCCACTCAAGCCGCACGTCTTTTCACGCTGACCTCAACATCGCTTTACGACGAATTCACGTCCCTCCGCGCCTTCTACGACAGGCCAGAAAGCAGCGCACAACCCGGCGAAACCTGCACCGTTACGGCCGAGACCACCAAAGCCACCAATGGTCGCGTTTTAGTCGGTGGCGCCGCTTGGTATCGCCCGGACTACCGCGGCATCGAACTCTCAGCCTGGTTACCCCGCATTTCGCGCGCCCTCGCCTACACGCGCTGGAGCACTGACGTCACCACATCGATCATGGTCGAAGGCATTGTAAAAGGCGGCGTCATGGCCCGCAGCGGTTACCGCAACATAGAATGGGCCGTCGACATCAAAAACTCGACAGTGGGCGACGTCCGCTGCGCCTTTGTCTGGATGGATCCAGAACGCCTCATCGATGACTTGCGCGAAATGCTAGCCGCACCCGGCGCGGAGGTCGATACCTCGATCCTGCAACGTCGCGCATAGTAGGCGCATTCTACCATCGACAATGTCCAACGGGACTAGCAAACGCTTGTAGCAATAGCGACGGCGACCCAGCTGCGGCCAATCGACGACAACATCGATATCGTCGAGCATCGACAACCCGACCTTCAGCACATGTCGATAGTCCGATGAAGCCCACGCGCCAAACGCTTGATCAGGTCCATCTTCAAGTCGCGTCCCCACGGCCCGATGCAACCAATAATTGGCTTCATGCGCAAAGCCACGCCCAACAGCATCAATGCTGAGTGTAGTGAGATCTCGATCTGCCGAACAAATTGTGAACCGCCCTTTGAGCGCAGTATTGAGCACCGGCTCTAAGCGTGTGAATTCGAGATCACGGCCCAGCTCTGCCCTTAGCCGAATAAGTCTAAGCAACGGGCTACTTTCATCAAGTTTCCCTGCGTCCAACGGTGTTCGCAAAAAATCAGTAGTACGATCATCGGCCGCCCGCCGCATCATAGCCACCAGCTTCAATGTTGCCGTGCGGCTGTCGCCAATCACTTCATGACGCCACTCATCCTCAAGTCGCGACAACATCACACGCGGAAATGGATGATCCGCGAGCCAATACATCAGCGCCGCAAACGCTGCCGGAGACGTGACTGCAGGACGCATTTTGATCCGCGCCGCACGCGCTTGCGTCACCACCTCGATGAAACCGAGATTGCGAACAACGTAATCCGAAAAAGTGTCGCCGAGTGGCCACGCATGCAGTTGCGAACGCAGGCTTGCCGAAGCCGCATCACTAAAGCGTCCGCTGTCATCAATGATCAGCGCTGTCACAAACGATCCCACACAAGTAAGCAGCCCCAAGTCATCAGCCCAAGTCGTCGACCAGCGCTCTGCAACAACATCTCGACCCGCCCGTCAAAGTCGGCAAAGTTAACCAGCGTTCCATTAAGTCCGCGTTCAGACGTGTAGTTAGCAAACAGTGAACGACCCGACAAAGTGCTGCCCCGCGCAAGGACCTTCAGCTGCCAATCATAAAATCTGGCGCGATCATACCCGCGCCTACCAATAGCCCCACAGCAGCGGGTCAAATGTTTTCGACGCGCAACACGGGTTTTCGGCCATCTAATTGTGTCGCTTGCATTTGCAGGGGATCACAACTATAGCCATCGAGCCTGGAGACGTGGCCGAGTGGCTGAAGGCGGCGCTTTGCTAAAGCGTTATACTCAGAAATGGGTATCCAGGGTTCGAATCCCTGCGTCTCCGCCAGCCCCTTTTAAAGTGTTCACTTTCATAGACTTAGCTACATCTGCGACCAGCAAATCGCACTCCAAAACACGCGAGTTTGCAGAGCGCACCGCCGTCGCCAACATCTGAGGCGATCACCTCGTGATGCCTAAATCTTCCCAATCGCGCGTAAAATCCGTTCCGGCGTGAACGGTTGGGCAAAAACCTGACCACCCAACGGCCTGATTGCGTCATTG
>JABFRJ010000380.1 GCA_013141255.1 Hyphomicrobiaceae bacterium | reverse complement strand
GATGGGGAATCGGTCGGTAACGCGCTCGCTAGCTACGCTAGCGGCGGTCGATGCACGGCGCCCGCAATTGTGGCGAGATGAATTGTTCGCCGCGCTCGCAATCATCGACAAGGGTGACGCGACGGTCGAAACGATGTCTGGATCGTGGGCGGGCGCGATGGGGCATATGCAGTTCATGCCGTCGTCGTTCCAAAAGCATGCCGTCGATTTCGATGGTGACGGACGGCGCGATATTTGGAGCAATCCGGGGGACGCGTTGGCGTCGGCGGCTAATTTTCTCAAGGCGTCGGGATGGGTGACTGGTCGGGCGTGGGGGCGCGAGGTGACGCTGCCGGGCAATTTCGACTTGACGCTGGCGGCCCCGAATGTGGGCAAGACTGTGACGGCGTGGCAGATGCTCGGCGTGCGGCCGACGACCGGGCTGATCCCACTTGATGATGACCCGAATTGGCAGATCATATTGCCAGCTGGTGCCAAGGGGCCCGCGTTTCTGGTATCGAGTAATTTTGAGGTGCTGTTGAAATACAACCGGGCAATGCCGTATGCGCTGGCGGTCGGGCATTTGGCGGACCGACTCGCGGGCGGCGGAGCGATTGCGGCGGCATGGCCGGTAGATGACATCGGCCTCAGCAAAGATGAGATTGGCGATGTTCAGCGGGCGCTGGCTGGGTTTGGCCACGATCCTGGACCAATTGACAGCATCATCGGGGCGCAGACGCGGGCGGCGATCCGTGCGTTTCAGCAGGCGCGGCAGCTACCGCCTGACGGACATGCAAGTCTCGGGCTGTTACGGCGACTGCGCAACGAGCGGCGCATCTGAAGCGTCGCGGTCGCGGAACTATCGCCACAATTTTCGGGTCAGACAGCTAGGTGCGCCTCAGGCTACGGCGGTGTAGAGTGCGGACTGCATCGAATCGATGCCTTAGCAATCTCCTGTGGCCGCATCCGTTCTATACCGGGGCGTCTCACACGCACTTGGATTTGAGCCCTTTGACTGAACGCTTTGCCAACTCACGACAACCACAGCGGCGCGCTCTGGCGCGACGTGGGGCCATGCTGGCTGTGTCGGCCCTTTTGGCGGTAATGGCGCTATCGCACGAGAGTTTGGCGCAGGGCACGGCAGGCACTTTAGTTGATAACGCGCAACGGCAATCGTCGTCCTACGTTACGCCTTTTCCACCGCAGGATACCTACCGGCTGCAGATTTATGGCGACTGGATGAGCGAGGGGCTGATCAGTGGTCTCACCGAGGCATTGCAGGGCGACAATCGGGTGCAAGTGATCCGCAAGCATCGCGCACTCGTGGCGCTGATCAAGCCTGAGCACGAGGACGATGTGAAAGTCGAAGAGGCGTCGCGGGATCAGTTGCAAATCGGCGTGCTGTTTTTTGGGATCAGCGACCGTGTCAATTTTCGACTTGGAACGCAACTGCTGAAGCTCGGTAGCGAACCGTGGCAGAACGAATATGGTCGGCGTGTTGATCGTTTGGTGAAGGCGTTGAAGCGGCGCGGCATCGCACTCTACATGGTGGGACAGCCGCCGCTCAGACGCGAAGACGCCAACGAAGACGCAAAAATGATCAATGAAATTTTGCGCGAGAAGGCGTTCGTCAATGGTGTGCGCTTTGTCGAGATCGCGCCGGAATTCTTAGATGAAAATGGCGATTTCACGCAGTTTGGCCCGGACTTCAAAGGCGAGCGGCAAAAGCTGCGCGAGGGCGACGGTATTTCAATGACGTGGCAAGGCCATCGCAAGGTGGCGGCGTTGATTGAACGGGAGATGCGGCGTGACTTGGCAATAGCGCGGGCCGAGCGCGCCGTGCCGCTGGTGGGCGGCGAACTTGAACAGCGGCGGATTAATCCAGATAAGCCGTTGCCGACCGCGGCTAAGGCAATCGTGCCTGCGAAAGGCGATGCGCGACAAGCCGCAACGGCTGCAGTGGCGACACCTGCGCCGGTGGCGAGTGCTGCGGCACCTGACCAGGTTGAGGAAATTGCGCGCGTCTCATTTCGCAGTCTGAATGCACAGGGGCGCGATGAGACGACGACCTTGGACATTGTACGGCCAGCGATTTCGGCGCAGATGTTGGCGTTGCTGGCGCGTAAGGATGTGACGCAGACGGCGCAGCGCAACTTTGAAATTGTGGGGGCTGAACTCGGCGATGGGACCACGCTCAGCATGATCGTTTCGCCTTTACCGTCAGCTCAACCGGCGACTGCGGCACAGACAGCGGGTACCGCACAGCTGACCGTTTATAACGCCGTGTGGGTGCGCGGGGATCGCTTGCCACCGAAACCGGGACGGGCTGATGATTTTTCTTGGCCACCGTCAGGGGCGTTGCCGTATCAGGCACCCGCTGAGGCTGCACCGAAGTCTGCTGCGCCTATTGTTGCGCCTCAACGCGCGCCGCAGGCAACGTCGCCTGCGCTTAAAAATCAACCAGAGCCGAATGTGCCAAGGGTTCGACCACAGCGCGGGTAGGGTTCGATTCGAGCAGACGTCAATTCCGCTTTAACGGCGCATAGTATTCACAATTGCTCAAAAAAAACGCCGCACTCGAGGGTGCGGCGTTGTCGTGTTCGTGGGACAATGGTGGCCGCTCAGTACTTGCCCGCGAGCGCGCCGACATTATCTTTGTTGTAGAGGTCGCGCCTGAACTGGATGACGCCGTCTTCTGTGGCCCAGGCGGTGATGTAGATGAAGTACAGTGGGATCGGCTTTTTCAATTTGGCGTCGAAGCGCTCACCTGATTTTTTCATGGCGAGTACGCGTTCATGAGTCCAACCCTGCTCACCCATCAGCCATGTGGCCAACTGATCGATGCCGGCGACGCGCACACAGCCGGAACTGGCGGCGCGGAAGTTGCGGCCAAACAAGGTCTCGGACGGTGTTGAGTGCATGTAAACGGAGTGGCTGTTGTGGAAGTTGATTTTGACGAAACCTAGCGGATTTTCGGGGCCGGGCTGCTGGCGGAATGAGTATCCGGCGGCGGCGCTCGACGCCCAATTGACCTTGGTCGAGTCGACTTTGCGACCGGCACCATCGAGAACTTCGATGTTGTATTTGGTCATGGCGTCCTGGCCTTTTTTCGCCATGTCGGCAGCTTTGGGCAACAGATCTTTGGTGATCACGGTCGGGGGCAGATGCCAGACTGGGTTGAAGTTCAGTTCGTGGATCTGTGATTTCAGGATCGGTGTTTGACGATCGACTTTGCCGACGACGCCGGCGTGACGAGAGATGATCTTATCGCCGTCGATGGCCTCAATCTGAGCGGCAGGAATATTGACAACGACGTATTTTTTTGGAGCCGTGCGGGCGAGTTCGCTCAGGCGCTGATGATTGGTTTTGAGCTGACGCAAGCGCACCGCAGCAGGGACATTGAGCGCGGCGGAGGTTTGTGGATCGACGACGCCTGTTGGGCTCAAACCATTGGAGGCCTGGAAGCGGCGCACGGCTTTTTCCAAGTCGTAGTCGAAGTTTTGCGAGCCGCCGCTGTCGTCGACGAGATCACCGGACAGAGAAAGACGAAGTTTCAGCGCGCTGATAGCAGGATCGAGAGCGCCGACGATCAGTTTGCCGTCGGGGATTGTTGGGAAGCCACCTTGGGCGACGATGTCCTCGTAGCGCTTGATGGCTGCCTTCATGGCATTGAGGTTTTCTTTGGCCAGCGTGGGGAAGCCCTTAGGAGGCGTCGCATTCCATTCCTTGACGAAGTTGCGATCAACGCCATCGGGGCCGAGATTTACATCTTTGTTCTGGCCTGGAAAGTTGATCCAGGAGGTCGTGCCGTCGTTGGCGGACGCAATGGGGGCTGACGTGCCGATTCCTACTACGAGCAGGCCCAACAGAGCGGCTCGACCGATTTTATGCCGCGTGGACTGAGGTGGGCGCACTGGCAGGT
>JABFRJ010000541.1 GCA_013141255.1 Hyphomicrobiaceae bacterium | reverse complement strand
TCTCTGGATCGTGACGCCAGGAAATACCCGTATCGATCAGATCGATACCGGGCGCGACTGGTTGCGGCTAAATCTTGCTTCCACGGCCGCGAGTGTGGGATTCCAACCCTTGAGTCAACTTCTCCAGGAGTATCGGGAGATGGCGGATCTTTATCGCGAAGCTCACCAACGGCTCGCGCCGCAAGGTGGAACCGTGCAGATGCTGAGCCGGGTCGGTTATGGCCCGAGCACTGATCCAAGTCCGCGTTGGGCTTTGGAAAGGAAAATTCTGAGCACTTGATCCGCGTAGACGACACGTCGTCTGAACGAGACGACCGTGGTGCGCGTTGGGCGCAGGAAGTCGCTCAAGCCCTACATCGAAACGGCGGCAGGCCCCACCATGCGGCGCACTGCATCATGTCATTTCAAAACGACTTCGAGGCCCAACATGACCGCGACTCTCACTGTGTCAAACCTATTCGCGCCCTCTCGGGGCGTTGTCGCCGAGCTATTCCACCGCGAACCGCTGTACGCTGGAGCCGCTCTGGTGATGGCTGCCGCCATACTGCCGACAGCGTTCGCCATGGGGCTCGATGCGCGCACGTTCCAGGACACCAACGTCTGGATAAAGCCGCTGAAGTTTGAGTTTTCTATCTGCGTCTATTTCGCGACGCTCGCGTGGCTTGCAGCTTGGCTGCCAAGTGGCACTACGGCAGCGCTATGGTACCGCGTCCATGCCGGGCTGGTTGTGTTTGCGGCAGTTGCCGAAATCGTCTGGATCGCCGGCGCGGCCGCGTTCGGCGTTGCCTCACACTACAACACTGCGCAGCCATTTCTGGCGAAGATCTATCCCGTCATGGGCGCATTCGCGGTTCTACTGACCTCCGCAACCATTCCCTTCGGCATCCTCATTTGGCGTAACCCGGAGGGCACGCTGAAACCGGTCGGGCGCCTCTCGGTTGGCCTTGGACTCCTGATTACCTTTGTTCTAACGCTCGCCACCGCAGGTTACATGTCGGGTCAAATGAGCCATCTGGTCGGCGCACATGTCGACGGGCAACCGTCTTTCCCGTTGATGGGCTGGTCACGCACCTCCGGCGACCTGCGTGTCGCGCACTTTTTCGCCACTCACGCAATGCAAATCATTCCCGCCATTGGATTTCTCGCGAGCTGGTCTCTGCCCACGCGTGCCGGACGCATTGCCGTGATCGGCGCGAGCTTGCTCTACTCCGCGTTCGTCATCTTCACGCTGATCACAGCTGCCATGGGCCAGCCGTTCAAGGTTTTGGGAATGTGAACGCGACGAGCGCTATCGTCCGCCATTGAGTCGAGAGTAGACACAAACTTAAACCGGCACGACGGGCCGCTAGCGTCTGTTGTTGGCCTGCCTCGACATGCCTAGATTGCAGTGTATCGGAAGCAACGGACATGGTTGACCTGAGAGCATGTCGATGAGCGACTTCTGCTACTGGATGAAGCGACCATGCCGCCCGCAATGTGGTGTCCAACAGGTGTCGAAAAATCAAAAGAAATGTCAAATAGCTACGCAATTTTTACAACATAGATGTTCA
This sequence comes from Hyphomicrobiaceae bacterium, assembly GCA_013141255.1. Lineage (GTDB taxonomy): Bacteria > Pseudomonadota > Alphaproteobacteria > Rhizobiales > Hyphomicrobiaceae > JABFRJ01. The sequence goes on along the minus strand of JABFRJ010000541.1, from coordinate 2,357 downwards.
CGTTTTCAATCTGTGTTGGGCGCTAATTGCTGAATCCAGCAGTCGGCTAAGTTCGGCTGCAGAATAGTGCGTCGTTACGCGCCCAGACCTATGCCCAAGCAAATCTTGACGATCTTCAAAGCTAACGCCTGCCGCCCGAAGACGCGTTTTGTCGATATGCCAGATGCCAGCCTGCTTGATGAGGTCGGGTATACTTTTGCGTCCCATTTGCTTGATCCTTTCTACGAGGGACGCCCGTGACGGGTAAGTTACTTGTCCACCCAGGGCGTCAAGATTAAGACAGTCGAAGGCAATCCCTGTTTGCCGATCCGCACCAGGGGAGGAGCTGGCGCGGCGTCAGGTGGCAAGCGGCGTTACTGCTTCTTCTGGTTACGGAAGCGCGCCATGTAGCTATCCATGGTCAGGTCAACGATCTGCGCCCAAAGATACTGGTCATCACGGAATGCAACAAAGTGCTCGTAGAGCTTCTTGAACTTTGCATTTTTACTAGCGATGTCATCGTAAGCTTCGTTCGCAGCTTTCCAGCACGCCTCCATCACATCCGGTGGGAACGCCTTAAGCACTGCGCCAGCAGCGACCAATCGCTTTAAAGCTGCAGGATTTTGGGCATCATATTTTGCTGACATCCATTGGTTGGTTTCGGCTGAAGCTGAAGCCAACATCGCTTGGTAGTCTTTGGGGAGCGCGGCCCACTTATCGAGGTTTGCAAACACGCCGACGTTGGGGCCGACTTCCCACCAACCGGGATAATAGTAGTATTTCGCGACTTTCACGAAACCGAGCTTTTCGTCATCATGGGGACCAACCCACTCGGCACCATCAATCGTACCTTTTTCAAGTGCCGGGTAGATATCGCCGCCAGCGATTTGCTGCGGGACGACGCCATACTTTGACATGATAGTTCCGGCCAAACCGCCGACGCGGAATTTTAAGCCATTCAAATCTGCAAGTGAGTTGATCTCTTTACGGAACCAACCGCCCATCTGACCGTTGGTTTGTCCGGCCGGAAGATAGATCGTGTTGTAGCCTTTGTAGAACTCATTCATGAGATCGAGGCCGCCACCATGGTACATCCAGGCATTCCGCATGCGCGGGTTCATGCCAAACGGAAGGTCGGTGCCAAAGGCGAAGGTCGGGTCCTTGCCATAGTAGTAGAATGACGACGTATGTGCGCACTCAACAGTTCCATTTTGCACGGCGTCAAAAGCCGCTAGACCCGGTACAATTTCACCAGCCGCAAAGACCTGAATTTGGAATTTGTTGTCGCTCATTTCAGCGACCTTTTTGGACAGGTACTCGCAACCGCCAAACAGAGTGTCGAGTGACTTCGGCCAGCTAGCCGTCATGCGCCATTTTACGGTTGGTGTAGATTGCGCGATTGCAGGCGCCGCAAGGGTCGATGCAGCAAGACTGGCGCCGCCTACTTTCAATACATTTCTTCGATTTGTGATTTTCATGAAGCGTTTCCCATAATTTAGAATTATTTTCGACATTACTGATGATTTTTGATCTCAGACTTTGCGCTGTGCTCCCTCCTCTACGATCTGGAATATTCGAGAAAGGTCTTGCTGGCCGCGCCCCAGACCCGCGCCGTGCTGGATTACAAGTCGCGCCGCCTGACACACCCACATTGGAATGCCCAGCTCTTCACCTTGCTCAATGGCGAGATCGACGTCTTTCAAGAGAACGTCGATGGTCGCACCAGACTCGAATGTGCGTGGCACGATTGCATTCGGAAAGAGTTGCATCGTCGCGAAATTGCGTCCCGTTCCAGCATTGAGAACATCGAGCATTTTCGCATCCGGAACGCCCGCCTTGGCCGACATCATCATGGCCTCCGATGTGGCGACGATGGCGACGGCATAGAGCATATTGTTGGTCAGCTTCATTGCTTGCGCAGCACCTGGCTTCTCGCCTGCCACAACAATTGTCGGCCCCCACAGCCGAAAAATCGGCATCAACTCTGAAACCTTTGAGGGATCACCAGACACCATGACAGCCAAAGTGCCAGCTTTGGCCCCGCTAGCCCCTCCGCTAATTGGAGCATCAATGACAGTTACGCCTCTGGCTGCACACTGTGCCTCGACGTCACGAATGAAAGGTCCGCCGACCGTGCACGTGTTGACTAGCGTCTTAATGGCGCTCCCGGCGAGCAGTCCATCTGGCCCCTTGAGTGCGCGATCGAAAATCGCCAATGTCGGCAAAGAGACAACAACAATTTCACAGGTGTCTGCTAAGACCTTCGGTGAGGCTGCCTTACGCGCCTGACGATCAAGAAGTGGCTTCATTGCGACTTCACTGACATCGAAGATCCAAAGCTCGTGTCCCGCATCGAGCAACTTGCCAGCCATAGGTTG
>JABFRJ010000334.1 GCA_013141255.1 Hyphomicrobiaceae bacterium | reverse complement strand
TTCGCCCGCCTGATGACACTGCGCAGCGCTCTCCGCGTCGTTGATCAGTCCAACCACCACCCCCTGCGCCCCTTGCGCAATCAGTTCACGCAGCAAGCCCGTTGTGTCACCGTGACCACCACCACCTGGATTGTCTTGCGTGTCTGCAATCACAACCGGTTTCCGTGCCGAGTTTGACAACCGAATAGCCTCCGCCACCGCTTCCCGGCCCGGCACAACATCAAGCGCAAACGTCACCTCGCGCGCGTTGATTTCAGCGACCATTTTATCGGCGACCGCCGCCGCCACAGCATCGTTCTCGCCATAGACGGCGACAGACGCCCCACAGTCGGCAAAATCTGCGTAGGGAAAGCCAAAACAGAACGCCAACTCGCGCACGCCAGCGGCTTTGGCAAGCTCCGCCCGCACATCAAACACCGGTGCCATCGGCGGCATTTGCGTACATTGACTTGTAATCGGAATCCAAAAATCAATTTGCCGAAATGCCCGCCCCCATGGCTTTCCGCGCGCAATCCGTTCCAGCAGCAGCGTCATCGCGCGTGCCCCCGCCGCCGGCATATCGACATGCGGATAGGTCCGAAATGGCGCGATGGCATCGACCATATCAACCATCCGCTTGGAAACATTCGCATGCGGATCGAGACTGATTGTCAGCGGCGTCGCGCCAATAATCGCCCGCACGCGTCGCAGCAGCTCACCCTCGCCGTCACCATAACTGTCGACCACCATCGCGCCGTGCAAATCGAGATAGACGCCATCGAGCGCCCCCTGGTCCATCGCGTTTGAAAGACCGGCACAGATCAGTGCCGAGATCCGCTCAAACGCAGTGTCTTGAACTGGCCCCGCCGGATTTGCGAACGTCCACGACAAAGGCACCACCGTCGCGCCAGCCTCCTCCGCGATCTGAAGCGCACCTGCTGCTGGCACTGATGTGCCTCGGATCGCGTCGATCATGCCCGCACCCGATATTAATCCGACCCATCCGCCTGGATTGACGAAATCGTCGTACGTCGTCGCGCGCGGCGCAAACGAATGACTTTCGTGCAAAAAACCGCCAATGGCCAGGCGCAGCGTCATGTTGTGACCCCCGAAATGACAATCAGAGCCAATATCAGACCGCGCCGCTCAACAATTGACAATGCACCCGCTCAGCATTGCAGCAGTGCACAAGCCGAGACCCACTAAATCTGATCGATATGCGCAAACTTTGGAGCATCGGGCCAGAATATCCGCGCCGCCGCGCTCACCTGGCTCGGATCGCCCGTGGTCAGCAGTTCCGGCGGACCCTGCCGCTTCGGCCCAGCAATGAAATGTGGTCGCCGATGAAAATAATCTTCGAGACTATCCGCCACGATTTCCGGCTGCGACAATATTCGTGTGAACACAGGCAAATGCTTACGAAACAAATGCTCCACCAGTGGAAAATGCGTGCACCCGAGGATGGCCCGATGCGGTGGCAGTCCACCCGTCTGCGCCATCAGTCCATCGACACCAAGCTTCACGATCCGATCTAGCTCAGTCTCGTCCGCACCAGCCTCAATGGCCGTCACCAGGTCAGCAACAATTTGCTGCACCACCACCACCTTCGGGCAGCGTTTGCGGATCTCTTCTGGATATACGTAAGACGTAATCGTCCGCGTCGTCCCGAACACCGCTACCGTGTCCGTATTATATTTCTGCGGATACTGAGGCGCTGAAACCGCCCACGGAGTCTGCGTCGCCGCTTCCACGGTCGGCGCCACAATGCCAAGCACGTTGCGCCCTTTCCATTCTGACGTTGGCAGCCAATCTTGTTGCAACGTCCGCGCCGCCACACATGTCGCGGTATTGCACGCCAACAATACCAACGTCGCCCCGCGTCGGAACAGCGTCTCAACCCCAGCCCGCGTCAGATCAACGACTTCCTCAGACGGCCGGTTGCCGTAAGGCGCGTTGGCATGATCACCGAGATAAACAAACGGCACCGCCGCGAACCGCTCCGTGAGCGCGCGAAAAACGGTCAACCCGCCATGTCCTGAATCGAAGGCTCCAATCATGCCCAATCGATGCCATGCTTCGCCAACGTCCGCAATCGCCCCTGATGCCCGCCGCACTCACCTAAACTAACGTATCCTTCCCCCACCCCACGAGCCGCGCCCTCAGCGCCGGCACATCAAAGTTCCAATCGATCCCCTGCCGCCGAATATCCCACCGATCAACGGTCAATTCATTGACGCCACCATAAGCCGAGCAGTTCGCCACATATCCAAGCGCTTTAACCTGCTCGAGCCGAGCAGGCGTAAAATCCGCTCGTTTTCCGAAGCAGTAGGCAAACATCGTCTCCGTCAGGCCCAATTCGGCCTCAAGCTTCGCCTTCGACTCCCGCAACTCACGGTCCGCTGTCGCATCATCAACCCGCGCCATGTTGACGTGGTTCGCTGTATGCGCGCCAAACGACAATCCCGCCGCCTGCATCTCGCGCATCTGCGCCCAAGACATCGTCGGCAACCCAAAGCCATACATATCGAGATCATGCTGAAACGGCAGCGCTTGATCGACAATCGTGGTCGAGACAAAAAACGTCGTCGGCAACCCGAACCGCGTCAACACCGGCGCCGCATACTCGTAGTTGTCCAGATACCCATCGTCGAATGTGATGGCGACAATGGGACCATCGCCTTGTGGCTGCGCACCTTTCAGCAAATCCTTCAGATCAACAACGCGATGATGGTCGCTGAGATAGGCCATCTGATCTCGAAAGCGCTCGACACCGATCGTCACATTATCGCGAAACCCATCAGAAACTCGGTGATAAAGCAGCACAACAACGCTATCGCGCCCACGCTTTTGCAGCGTCCCGAGCCGCGCGTAGTTGGAAAAAATGGCTCGCTTCATATGTGACCGTGTGGACGTCACGCCGTTAATCCGTTGCTCAAGCGCGCGCTCTTGCCCCAGCGTCGGCCGCGAATATGTTTTGCCCTCGCCCGCCTGCGGCCGCGCCTGCAGTGTGCCCGACCGCAACGCCTCAGCCACATCCACCAACATGCGCGTTCCGATGGCATCAAGCCGCACGCGGATACCCGCAGGCGTCGAGAATTTTTCGACCTTCACGGCGCTTTCAAGCAAGACATCGCCCGTATCAAGCCCGGCAGCCACCATGTGCACTGTGACGCCAACGTCCGGCGCTCGATTTGTTACCTCCCAAAATGCCGGCGGCATGCCGCGATACTCGGGCAACTTACCTTGATGCAGATTGATCGTACCGAGCCTAGGCACCGAAAACAGTTGCGACTTCAAAATCGGCGCCGACAACGACACCCCGAGATCCGGCACCCAGGCTTTAAGTGTCGCCACCATATCTGAACTATTGAGATCTTCGCACCTCTGCACCGTCACTCGTGAATCACGCAGGATCGCTTGCGTTTGTCCATAAACCGGTAACCGCGTCGTCGTCCCCGCATCCGGCTTCGCGCGACTGAAATCGCGCAACGCATTGCGACCCTGGTAATCGATCCAGCGCCAGCCATGAACTCTAAGATTTTTGATTTGGCTCTTGGCAATCGCCTGTGCCGTCCGCTGGCGTACCCGCTCTAACACCAGAATTTCACTGTCGGGCAATCGCTCCAGCAGCGCACTCAGCGTTTCAAGAACCAGCGCACTCGACGCCTCAGTGGTAAAAACAGCGATGCGAAACGACATGGCACTAAGTCCTGACACTCAGTTCGGAGCATCGAAAAAAGAAACCCCGCGCGGCGTCTAACACGGCACAGACGCCGTCGTCGCCATCGCGAGGTTAAGAAGGTTACGACTGAGGATCGCTCACCCTACAAGATGTTAAAACTATTTCTTCTGTGCGCCTGCAATGGCCTCATCTTGTGCCTTAAGCGCTTGCAGCGTTGGCATCGAAACGACGTTATAGCCACAATCAACAAAGTGCGTTTCACC
>JABFRJ010000230.1 GCA_013141255.1 Hyphomicrobiaceae bacterium | reverse complement strand
TCCCCCTCCCCCTTGTGGGGAGGGGTTAGGGGTGGGGGTAAACTGCGCGCACGATCCCGGACAGCACGCTCCGCCCCTCTACCCAAACCTAACCCCGTAAATCGACGCCAGCGATTGCGCCCCCCTCCAGCTCACTCCGTAATCGCCTGGCCGAACAAGTTCCACCGCTGGCCATCAAACCGCATCATTTGCAGAGTTTTGTAAGTCCGGAAATCATCCGGACTGAGCGAGACTTCGATACCCGGCAACAGCATATCGAGCTTCATATTCTTGATACTCGCAAATTGCTTCATGACATTGTCGCGCGACAGGTCATTGCCACAGCGCCGCAGAACTTCGGTCATAATGATCGCCGAGTTATAGCCCGTAACCATGCTGCTATCGTTCGGATCAAACGCCGACATGTACTCTTTGAGGAACTTCAAATAGGTCGCCATTCCAGCGTCGTTGGCCCAGGTCGGATCGGCGACATTTTTGTTCCATGACGAGGTCACAATGCCGGTCGCAGCGTCGAGCCCGGCAGGGGTCAAAATACCCTTGATCGAGACACTCGAAGTAGGGACGATGAAGTCTGTCAGCTTCCAATCGAGGTCCTTCACTCGTTTGATAGACTGCGACGAGAACTTACCCAGCGAGATGGAAAAGAATGCATCGGCGCCGCTTGCCTTCAAGTTCGCTAACTGCGAGTCGATGGTCGGGTCTGTCAGTTCATACGTTTGCGTCGCAATAATCATCTTCGCGGCATTCGCGCCAAGGCCCAGTTTGAACCCTTCGAGATAGTCGCGACCGAAGTCGTCATTCTGCATCAAGATTGCAATCCGCGCATTTGGGGATTTTTGCAGCAGATAGCGTGCGTAAATCTTGCCCTCAGTCTGATATGAAATCATGCCCGGAGTGGTATAGGGAAAATTCTTCGGGTCCGCCCATTTTGTGGCCCCCGTCGTCACCAGTAGGTGCGGAATCTTCTTGCTGTTAAGATAGCGATGAATAGCAGTGTTGGGCGCCGTCCCCATTGTTCCAAAAATGGCTAGAATGTCGTCTTGCTCGACAAGTTTGCGCGTCGCTTCAACGGTCTTCGGTGGCGAAAAGCCGTCATCGAGACTGATGAGATTGATTTTGCGTCCATTGACGCCCCCTTGCTCCTTGTTGATTTTCTCGAAGTACCCAAGCATCGCCTTGCCAACCAACCCGTAGGCCGACGCGTTGCCGCTGTAAGGCATAGACTGTCCAAGTCGAATTTCGGTTGCGGTAACGCCTGGCGATTGTGCCTGCGCCGGAATTGCCAAGATCGACATTAAAAATGCGGCAACCGCGGACCAATATTTCATGCGATGTCTCCCCCAAAGATCTATCTATCGGCGCAATACTAACATGCAGATCACAGCTGTTCGAGCAATATGGTTCGCATTGCAATATTGCCAAATCACACCACGATCCCAGTTGAGCATGTCGGCAGCGCTGTACTACCCAAACCTCACCCCATAAACCGGCAGCCTAGATAGCGACACGCACAGTCAACATCCAATGCACGCACACAACAGTCGTCCAAAATCGTGTAGGATAGAGCAAGATGAGATGAACGTGTGCCGCGCAGCAGCACCGCCAAGCGAAGTGACATTCGAAGTTAAAGTTGAATTAGAAAAGCGATATGATAACCCGGATGCAATGCGGTGTCTCAATTTGGAGCATCAACGCCAGTTAAGTAATGTTTGTAACGATACGTTTATTGCAAAATGATCGATTTAAATGGGATTCAATGTTTGTTTAGCAATCGGGTTGCAAAGTCATCTTCCAGTGTAGGGAAGATAAGACATGTTTGGTGGTAGCAATCGTTGGCGTGCAAGAAAGCCGATATTAATGTCGTATCTAAAGCCGTTTTCACTCAACAGCAAGGGGAGTGTGGCGATCATTATTGCCTTTGCATTTCCAGCGTGTTTGATGATTGCCGGTGGCGCCGTCGATTATGCCAGATATCAGACGCAGCGCACAACGCTCCAGCATATGGTTGATGCTGCAGTTCTAGCAGCTGCGAAAGCGCGCAGTTTGTCTGATGTCTCTGAAGCAACTTTGGCGGCAATTGCAGATCAAATTCTTGAAACACAGGCCGCCAATTCACCTGCTCTGGCCAAAGCTGGAAAACCGAAATCAGCAATAAGTGTCTCCAAGACACCAATGGAAGTTGGCATAGAAGCATCGGTGCCGTTTACACCAATGTTCGGTGTCGGCTTCGGTCTGGCCGTACCAGATGTCACGGTACAAGCTAAGGCACGTATCGTCGGGTCGCCAAATATTTGTGTGCTCGCACTTGAGCCAAGTGAATCGGGTGCAATCTGGTTGGAAAAATTAGCTGACCTAAAAGGTCGTCGTTGTAGCGTCTTTTCTAATTCCAAGTCATCGTCGGGCATTCAGATCAAAGACAATGCCACGCTGGCAGCTGACACGATCTGCTCTGCCGGGGGCGCAACAGTTTCAGGTAGCTCTACCCCCGCCCCAGTACTTGACTGTCCTCAGTTCGAGGATCCATTGGCGTCGAGGCCAGAGCCCGCGCCCGTCGGTTGCACCTATGACAGTACCGTAATCAAGAACGAGACACGCGTACTTGAGCCAGGCACGTATTGTAACGGTCTACGCTTAGAAGGCAGCGCGGATGTAACTTTAAAGCCCGGTCAGTACCTAATTCCAAGTGGGTTGTTTACGATAAGTGGTACTGCCAAGATGGCGGGCGAAGGCGTGTCTATTTATCTCGGTCAGACGACGTGGCTGTTTTTTGGCCCAGACACAACAATAAAATTAACAGCGTCGAAAACGGGGTCACTTGCGGGGTTGCTGTTTTTTGGCTCTCGGCAACAGTCAAAAATTTTCACCCACATCATTTTGAGCAAGAACGCGCAGCAACTTGTTGGCACCATATATTTTCCCAACAACTCATTCGTTGTTGATGGTGAGGCGTCTGTCGGTGGAGAGTCAGCGTACACCGCCATTGTCGCGCGTCGCCTAATACTAATGGCAGGGCCGAAACTAGTTCTCAATTCTAATTACGACCAAACTGACGTTCCAGTGCCAGACGGCATTCGTGGGGCGGCACAGCCCGTCGTTTTGTCGAAGTGAAAGCCCGAATATGTTTGCCCAAGTAAGTTCGAATGAAAAGAACTTGGTCGATCAAGATAGTCGCAAACCAGCATTCGTCCTCTCCGTGATCGATGTATTGCGACACCTATCAAAACCTGTAGCAACGTCTTTCACCCAAACCGCACCGCATAAACCGGCGGCAACGACAGCGATACGGTCGCCCAACTATCCCCACCGTTCTCGCTCACCCAAACCCCACCCGTCGTCGACCCCATCGCCAACCGCGTGCCCGTCGCATCTACATCAAGCGCGTGTCGATAAACCACGTCATATGCATGCAACTGCGGTAGCCCGTTGCGCAAAATTTCAAACGTCTTGCCGCCGTCCTTTGTCCGCGTCACGACAACCTTGCCACCCTCAGGAATGCGCTTCTCATCTTTGATCTCAGGCACAAACCAAGCCGTGTCCGGATCGTGCGGATGCACCGCCACCGCAAATCCAAACACCGACGGCTTCACATCTTTGATCTCACGAAAATTCCGCCCCGCATCATCCGAGATAAAAATCCCGTTATGATGCTGCACCCACATCCGCTCCGGCTGTGCCGCACATTGTACCAAGCAATGCACGTCCTGCGCGATAGGATCATTGGTCATCTCAGGCGGCACATGATCCGCCCGCATCCCCTCGCCCCGCTGCGCCCATGTCGCGCCGCTGTCTTCCGAGTGCCACAGTCCACCCGTCGAAACCGCAATCGTCACATGGCTCGAATTGCGCGGATCAATCACAATCGAGTGCAGCCCCGGCAGATCAGCGCCGCCACCCATCCACATCGGACGCTTCGGATCATCCCAC
>JABFRJ010000332.1 GCA_013141255.1 Hyphomicrobiaceae bacterium | reverse complement strand
CGCATCCGCTGTGCAGTAGCGCATGTCGCACGCGCTCGTCATATCAACCGCGCCGCCGATGCAACCGCCCTGGATCGCTGCAATCACAGGCATACGCGCTTTATCGAGGGCGGTGAACGCGTCCTGCAGCGCGATGACCAGATGACGGAAAGCTTCGTTCTCGATTTGCGCATCGCCCGCGTGTGCGCCGTTGAGCGCGGGATCCTGGGCAAATAGTGACAGGTCCATTCCCGCCGAGAAGTGTTTGCCAGTCGACGAAATCACGATCACACGCGCCTTCGCGTTGTCCGAAATATCGTTGACGATCTCTGGCAACTCTTTCCAGAAAGCGCGGTTCATGGAGTTCATCTTGTCGGGCCGGTTGAGCACGATATGCGCAACCTTGTCAGCAATGGCGACAGAAAATGGGCGCGTGGTGGGCATGGGGCGAGACATCCAAGGTTAAGGCCACCAGATCATACCGACCCCAGACAAAAACAAAAGGCCAACGACACGCCTGCGACACAGATATATCACCCCTGAGCCAGCTCACGAGCCAACTAAATAGCAGCACAGCCATCACGCCTTCATCTTCACGTAACTACCCGGTGCGTCTTCAATGACGCCAAGTTTCGCGCCGGGTTTGCGAGCCGAGACCTTGTCGCCGGAGTAGGGGGTAGGCGGCAGTCACGCGTTCGACCGATGCGACAGCGCCATGGCTGAAGGTTGAGCAGGAACCGCGTGATGCCGCATGTGTTAACGGGGTTGAAAAACTTGTGTGCCAAAGTCCGCGAGGTCTACGACAGGATTGGCGCGTTACATGTACAACCCGTTTTACATTGCATTTTACATCTTTCAAAATGCGGTGTTTTACGCTGTTGGCCTCGCTGGTCTCAGTCTGCTGGTTCATGCCATCGTGCCGCGACCCCGGTTTTCGAGAATTCTAAGCCTAGCGGGCGCGATGGTGTGCCTGTCGCCTTTTGTTTTTGCCGTGATCGAGCATATGGAAGACCAGGCGGCCCCAGAAAAGCGCCGCGTTGAGCTCGCCAGTTTTGGGCGCCAACCCGTCGATCCGTCCTTACGGCCGCGTGTAGTGTCGGTCGCCAATGAAAATCTTGCGCGCGGGCTGTCCAATCTAGCAGCGACCGGCGCCATCTATGCCGTGATTATCCGTCCTGATGTCCACCGCAAAACTGCAGGCGGTCAGATCAAGGTGGTGCGCGAGGATGGCTGCGTTGCGAAGAACCTTAGTTATATTCCTGACGAACTTTTGGCCATCGGCGTGGCACGTCAGGGACTGATGCGTTGTCTAGGCGCTACTATTGACCCCGTTACTCTAGAGTCGGACATCGATCTTTTCACTGAGGCTGATGCGCCCAGTCGCAGCCCGAAGCGCTTTCCTAATGAAGGCAATGTCAGCGGTTCGGTGCTCGAAGTGAGGTGGTCGCCACGTCGGGGTGGTCAACTGATCAGTTACGACGAGGTCTACTATCGGACCGTGATGAAGTTCCCGCCGCAAGTTATCTGGTGGCCCCGGATGAATTTCTTGCGCAATAATATTTCTTTCCCGGATGTGGACGGCAAGGTAAAATTTGTGCCGATGCCGAGCCTATTTCTTGCTTCCGCAATGCAGTATCGGGAGCCTAATGATTTTCCGCTTACCGCAACGGAGGCCGAGGTTGCAGGCGTGTTACGTCGAGTGCTTGCGCCGGGCATTCCCAATGCGAACGCAGTACTGACGCTGCTTGGGCAATGGAAGACCAGCCCAGAGATTGCCGCAGCACTCGGTGATCTACACAAAAGCACCAATGGCCTTTATCGGGTGATGTCAGAGATCAGCAGTGATAATTACGGGAAATATCTCAAGTACATGCAAGGCGACGCAGGGGCGGTTGCAGGGCTCAGACATCCGTTCCTTTACACCCATGCAGGCGAACTGCTCAAAGCGCTCACATATCTTGATGCGGATGGAGGCTGGGCTTACTCTGGCTACAGCACACGATGGCGCAAAACAGTCGAGTATCCGCAGTACTTGGCCAGCATTCAGCTTGCGGCACAGCGGCGGCGCGAACAGCAGGCGAGACGGGAACCGTTTTTTACGCATCTCAGGCTATTCGGCATGTCCATCCCATATTTTGCGACCGACGGCGAGATGCGACCCATTGATCTGGACAGGCAATGGCCTTCCTATTCGTGACAACTGCCGCTGCACTCGGGAGCCCGCGATTGCACGCGCATTCTTTGGCCTGCGTGCTATCCACTCGACCTATACGGGAAATGATGAACTTCCGGCTCGTGCTGGGCCGCTCGGAGAACGCCAGAATCACTGCAATGATTTGGCGGATTGATGTCAAAACTCCGCGTCCGCAGTCCGGGCTCACGCCTTCATCTTCACGTAACTCCCCGGTGCGTCTTCGATGACACCGAGCTTTGCGCCGGGTTTGCGAGCCGAGACCTTGTCGCCAGAATACGGGGTGAGCCACTCGATCCAGTGCGGCCACCAACTATCCTTCACCTCTTCCGCGCCCGCAATCCAGCTCTCAAGCGTGATGTTGTCGGGGTGCGATAACGGCTTGCGGTTGCGCCAATAGGGATACTTGGTTTTGCCCGGAGGCGAGACGACGCCGGCAATATGCCCCGAGCCCGCGAGCACAAATTCAACCGGACCGCCGAACATCTTCGAGCCCGTAAAGACCGACTTCGGTGGCGAGATGTGATCCTCGCGCGTCGCCAGTTCAAAAACCGGCAACTTCACCTTGCCGAGATCCAACTGCACGCCGCCGATTTTCAACTTGCCAAGCGCCAGCTTGTTCTCGTGATAAAACTCGCGCAGATAGAAATTGTGATTGGCGGCGGGCATCCGCGTCGAATCCTGGTTCCAATAGAGCAGGTCGAACGGGATCGGCTTTTTACCCATCATGTAGTTGTTGACGATGTAGGGCCAGATCAGATCCTTGGGCCGCATCATGTTGAACACGGTCGCCATGCGGCTGCCTTCGAGGTAACCTTTCTCCGCCATCAACTTCTTGATGTATTCAAGCTGCGCGTCGTCAATGAAAATCTTGAGTTCACCCGCTTTGGTGAAGTCCTTTTGCGCCACGAGAAATGTCGCCGAATGATAAAGATCCTCGCCGCGTCCCGCGAGATAGGCCAGCGCCGTCGCCAAGAGCGTGCCGCCGATGCAATAGCCCAATATATTGATCTTCTTGACGCCACACTCGCGCTGCACCGCCGAGGTGGCCGCCAGCAGACCTTCCTTCATGTAGTCTTCAAACGTCTTATGCGTCAGTTTTTCATCGGGATTGACCCATGACACCACGAACGTCGTGAAGCCCTGATCGACCATATATTTGATAAAGCTCTTCTGCGCCGTCAGATCCAGAATGTAGAATTTATTGATCCACGGCGGCACAATCAGGAACGGTACCTCACGCACTTGGTCTGTTGTTGGCGTATATTGGATGAGCTGCAGCAAGTCGTTTTGAAATACGACTTTCCCCGGCGTAACCGCGACGTTACGGCCAATCTCAAACGCACTCGTATCAGTTTGACTGATCTTGAGCGTTGATCCCGATGACTGTGCCAAATCGCTCGCGAGGTTCGACATCCCCGCGACGAGGTTCGCGCCTTGCGTCCTCATGGTCTCGCGAATGACTTCAGGATTGGTGCCGGGATAGTTGGTCGGCGACATGGCCGTCAACATTTGCTTCATGTAGAACTCGGCCTTCGCCCGCGTCCGTTCATCGAGGCCGTCGGTCTGCGCGAGGCTGTCGGTCGCCCACTTCGAGGTCAGCAGGTACGCTTGCTTCCAATAAGCGAAATAAGGATTGTGCGTCCAATCCGGATCATTGAAGCGGGCGTCGCCCTTGTCGGGTTGCGTCACTTCGGCAGCGTCCTGTCCAAGCATCCGCTGAGACGTCTGCTGCCACAGTTTGAAAAAATCGCCG
>JABFRJ010000054.1 GCA_013141255.1 Hyphomicrobiaceae bacterium | reverse complement strand
GCCTAAGCGCTACCACACAAGGCTGGCCCACCGATCGCATCATCGATAGCGTCTACCTAAACGCCGTCTTACATTTTGATGCCTTTCTCGCGGGTGCTTTGATCGCGATTTACGAGCCGCGCCTGCAGTCCAATCAACGACTCGTCAATCGCCTGCGTCTGGGCATCATCGCGGGCGTCCTCGCCTATGGGGTCATCAACTCCGCGCTGCGAAGTTCAGGTCAAGCCACGAGCCAGTCGACCGCACTCCAGAACACCTTTTGGTTTGGCCGTCAGGGCTTCGTCTACACTGTCTACGTCGCAGCCTTCAGTCTACTTATGATCGAAACATTACGCCGCACATGGTGGACCGGGTGGCTAGCGGCGCGCTCGTTGGTTGTTATAGGTCGCATTTCGTACAGCGGTTATCTCTATCATATCATCCCGCTCTGGCTGCTGCGGACGTACGTGATCCATCAAGACATCGGACAATTGCCGCTCGTCTGGCGCTACCTCGTGTTCGCGGGCGCACTTGGGATCATCCTTGCTCTCGCCTGGTTGTCCTATGCCTATGTCGAAGTCCCTGTGCAGAAATGGGCCGCGCGCCGCCGCGCAAACAAGTCCACAATCGTTGATGTGCAAACAAGCACGTCCGCAGCGGCAATCGCTGATGATGGGCGACTTGCCAAAAGACTTGCCTGATTTTTCTGGAGCTTGCGGGCTTTTTCTCGAAATGAACGGAGTCTAACCAAGCGCTTCAGATGACGTTCAAAGGCTGCGCACTACTGTTAATCCCACGACCTGCAAATCATCGGCGGCCACAATCACCGCCAAAAACAAGATCAACCCTCGTGAGGAGACAGCCATGAAACGCATTTTGACCGCCGCCGCAATCGCTACATTAACCGCAACCGGTGCCTTCGCTTATGGCGATGAAACCATCGACGCCAATCGCGACGCCCAGAGACAACGTATCGAACAGGGCCGCTACAACGGCGAATTGACCCGCCGCGAATATCGTGACCTCAAAGCCGAGCAGGCCAAGATCGATGCCGACATCGCTCGCGCCAAAGCCGACGGCCGCATCACAAAACGCGAGTACAGCAAGATCCACGATGAGCAGATCGGTTCTTATCGTCACATAAAATCGGAAAGCTCCGACGGTCAGAAGTCGTTCTGGCGCCGCTGGCTCTACCAGACGCGGAACTAATAAGATCCACATCAAATTTGAAGAGGTCGTCCGCGCCGGGCGACCTTTTTCTATTGACGGCAGCGCAAAAAGCACCTTAAGACGCCGACTATGTTCACGATGTCATCAACACACACTAATAAACGACGCGCCGCGGCAAACGGCCGAACGCGGATGTGTGCCTGACGCGATCTTGATCGTCTCAATGGTAACAACCGCCCCCGGCTACGGAGAGGCGGTTTTTTAGTGCTCAATCACCAGTCACTCCACCCGACACACTGAGGAGATGGACTATGTATGTTCCACCGTTCTTTAAGACCGACGCAGCATCAGCGCTCGAGTTCGCCCACGCGCGCGGCTTCGGCACGTTGGTTGCGGTGGATGGTCAATGCCCGACAGCAGTGCGTGTCCCCTTTATCGTCGAGCATGATGCGTCGGGCGCAACCAGAATCGAATGCCATGTTGCCCGTGCAAACCCAATTCATAAAATTATTACAGCCGCGCCATCGGTATTGCTGACCATCGACGGCCCCGACGCCTACATCTCACCTGATTGGTACATCGCGGAAGATCAGGTTCCAACTTGGAACTATGTCTCCGTGCATATCGCGGGCGAAGCAAGATTACTGCCGACAGAGCAAATCAGAGGTCATGTCGATCGCTTGAGCGCCCGTTTTGAAGCAGATTTGCTGCCCAAGAAGCCATGGCTGACGGACAAGATGACAGAACCGAAGCTCCGCGCCATGCTGAGCGCGATCCAGGTCATCGAAATAGCCGTGACGACGGTCGAAGCCTCCCGCAAGCTATCGCAGAACAAGAACCGCACCGACCGCGTGGCCGTCAGTCAGATGTTGCGATGGCGCGGAGGGTGGCGCGAGAGTGAGATTGCAGAATTTATGGACACAACACTGCGTCAAGATTTTCAAAGTGAGCAACCGAAGGAGAATGTATGATGTTGGAACTACGCCCCAACTGCGAATGCTGCGACAAAGACCTTCCCAATGGTGCAACCGATGCCGTCATCTGCACCTATGAGTGCACCTTTTGCGCCAAGTGCGCGGAGACGAATCTTGGCAACCGCTGCCCCAACTGCGGCGGCGATCTCGTCAAGCGTCCGACCCGCCCCGTCAATAAACTCGCAAAAGATCCTGCCTCAACCAAGCGCGTTCTGAAAGCCCACGCAGGTTGCCCATAGTCGCCCAATAGAAACGGGCGGGAACACCTGTTCCCGCCCGTATCGCGATCGCTGTCAATCTTGAGCAATCAGCGTGCCGGCTCGCCAAACACCTTCATGATGGCGCGGCCACCAAACCCAGGTCGCGCCCGATAGTTCATTTCGATTTCACCGATATAGCTGCGTTGCCCACGCAGGTCGACTGCGAGGTCCCCACCCGCCCGGATCTGCTGATTGACGGTCAGCGTTTCCTGATGACCATTGAGATAGATGATTTTGATCGAACTCATGTAGATTTCGTTGCCCTCGGCGACAAAATGCAGACGCCCGAAGCGCTTATCGCGGAAGAAGTCTTCTTTCTGATTGACGCGGATCACATCCTTGTCAGCTCGGAAGCCGACAGATTGCTCACCAAGCGGCACCCAACCACGACGACGATCATCGACGGGTGGTGCCACGGGACCACCAGCGCGTTCAATCCCATAAGCGATGACCTCGCTGCGGCCACGCCGACCACGACCATCAATATTGACCGTGATATTTTCAATGAAGCGGCGATCTCCTTCAAGGTCGAGCGCCCGCGTCCAGGCACCATCTTCGAGCGACTCGCCGATGCGAATGTTTTGCGTTTCGCCATTGCCAAACTGCACACTCGCACTCCGGATCGTCACAGGCGCTCCTTCGTTGCGCAAGCGGATCTGGCCCAGGCGACCTTCGCGGCGGCCCACTCGGAGCGTCACGCTGTCATCGCCGCGATTGATGCCGCCGCGTCCGAGTTCATCCCAACCGGCAGCAACTGGCGGACGTGGTGCGGGCGGTAAGCCGAAGCCGCGATTGTCGCCGTAAACGGTGACTTTCGGTTTGTTGATACGAATGCCGCCGCTACCGAAATCAATGCCAAAGCGCGAGCCATAGAACATTTCAATCTGGCTCAAGAAGCTACGTTCACCCTTGAGGTCGAGCACGAATTCTTGCCCGGATCTGATTTGCTGGTCGATCTGGACGTCTTCTTCATGTCCATTAAGATAGCGCAGCTTGACCATCTTCATACGGAAGTCGCCGTTCGACGCTACAAAGCGGAGGCGACGATACGAACGATCTTTGAAGTGTCCTTCAGGGCGTCCAATTGAGATCACGTCGCGATCGGCACCATAACCGACGGTCGCATCTCCCAGTAGTTCCCATTGTGCCGCTGGACCTCGTTGTGCCAGTGCGGGGGTGGTCCCAACAAAGGGGACTGCCAAAGTTCCAGTAAGGGCCAACGTCAGCCCCAATATCAATGCTCTACGCATGAACGATCCTCTCCTCTACACGTCAGATGGCACCAGACGCACTGTTCCACGCCTCGACTTTATCTAATAGATCAATTTGTGTCTGCGAATTGTCAGCCAACCCCAGATCGCTGAATTATTTCGTTTTGCACTGCACGCAAACCTAATCCAGCATCACCAAAACCGACAAAAATCAACTAGGTACCTACCTAGTATCGGGCGGGGAAAAACGGGTGCAGAGTTTCTGCACCTGACCGACCGGGGCGGAGCTAGACCGACCCTAACCGCGGCAGGGGCTGGAGAAACTGGTCTGATAACCCTTT
>JABFRJ010000135.1 GCA_013141255.1 Hyphomicrobiaceae bacterium | reverse complement strand
CGATTAGCAGTCTCAGTCGTTGGCACTGGTGTGCCATGGAGAAAAATCACAAAAATCAAAAATAACTATCAGCCCGTTGCGCTGGCGATCCCGGCAGGACTCGAACCTGCGACCCTCTGCTTAGAAGTCTTGATATACGATGTTGCGCTCTGTAGCGTCAAGATTGGAGTGGAGCGCTATCCATTTGAAATATAGTGGATAAACGGGTAAAGTGAGTGGATTGGTGTTGCGACATGTTGGGGGCAGTAGCTAATTTTTGTGCCAACCATGTGCCAATGGATTGCTGCCAACACTATGCCCAAGCGCTCGGAAAAATATATAAGGACTGTGCAGCAGGTCCGGCATAGCGCCAAGGGCGAGCACCGCATTGAAGGTGGTGCAGGGCTGTTATTGGTCGTCAACGAAGCAGGCAATCGCTCCTGGGTCTTCCGCTATCGCTCCCCTCTCAATCGGCGGCCCCGTCGCATGGGGCTGGGAGCGTTCCCTGGCGTCGGTTTGGCGGGTGCGTTGGAAGCTGCAGCCAGAGTTCAGTCCATCGTCGAAGCAGGCCGCGATCCCCTCACAGAAAAGGGTCAGCGCGGCCGAGCGTTGAATGTGGCCGATTTATGCGACGCATGGCTGACCCTGTATGCAGTCCGGGAGCGGCGCACCATCGCTGAACCTCAACGCCTCATTGCCAAGCATATCAAGCCAGCGCTGGGGACTTTTCGCGCAGACGCGTTGACGCGGCGCGACGTGTTGCGGTTGATTGACGACATGACGGTGGCAACACCGATCCAGGCAAATCGCACATTGACAGTGTTGCGAAGCATCTACAACTGGGCGATGTCGCGGGACATGGTACCAACAAACCCCACGCTTGGCATCAAGAAGAGCAGTGAAGCGCCGCGCGAGCGCACATTGTCAGAGGGAGAGTTGCGGGCATTGTGGCGCGGCTTAAATGAGTGCGTGACGGTCTCGCCAGTTGCACGCAATGTTTACCGACTTCAACTACTCACGGCTTGTCGAATTGGCGAGGCGCTGGGCGCGAAGCAAAGCGAGTTCGATGTGGAGCGACGGATTTGGACAATCCCCGCCGTTCGAACCAAAAGCGGTAAAACTCATGAGCTTCCGTTGTCGCCGCTCGCTTGCGATGTTTATCGCGATGCCAAGGCAGATGCTAATGCAAGTGAGTGGCTGTTTCCGGCAGAGCGTACCGATGGACCCGTCCGACGCGACACGTTGAAGGACGAGCCAATCGCGCTACGCAACGCCACGGGCATAAGCGACTGGCGTTCGCACGATCTAAGACGAACAGCTGCAACTTGGATGGGTGAAAACGGCGTTGCAGGTGACGTCATCGAGCGTGTGCTCAATCACTCCAAACAAGGCGTTACTGATCGGCACTACAACCACGCACAATTGCGGGAACCGATGCGCGAAGCTTTGGAGCGCTGGGCGAACTATTTGCAAGGCATCCATTTGAGAGAGAGAGCATCATGAGGGCAGAGGGTGAAGCGATTGTCAGGCTCTGGTCATTTGATGTGAATGCCCCGTTTATCTCAACGCCGCAATACCCCTTCTTCAGCTATGTCGATGTTCCGTTCGGTAGTTCTCGTGACGCGTGGTTTAATTTACGCAATTACGCTGAGAAATGCTCGAATTCGCCAGCCAGTGTTGAGCTGATGGCGCCAATGCTGAAATCGGCGATCGACTATATAATACTAAGCGCTGGAGAAAATGGATTCAGACATGTTCAAGACACCGTAGGACCCCTCAAGCGTTTGCATTCTGCGTTGTTGGATCGAGAAAAGGGCATTGTAGCTCCCGAATTGGAACCTTGGATAAGAAGCCTCGGCAGCGATCCCCAATCGCGTGAGGTTGTGTTCGTGAAAGCGCGCGCGCTAACTGCTTCGAACCTCCTTGTGAGAATGGGTGTGACCCGAGAGCGTGCCGCTAGATCCGTCGTGATGCGAATGGATCAAGAGTTTCGATTTCATAAGATTAAAGTGACCCCGGAGACCTTTAAGACTTGGCGCCGAAGCGTGTTGCAAGCAACAGCCAAAAAAAACCTCCGTGAAAATGTAAATGGTAGGTTCGCTATCGCGGTCATCGAGGCTCAAGAGATTGCTGCGCGGTTCCTAACAGCTGGTTGCGATCAAGATGCAATCGTCGACCTGTTCTGCCTAAGAAGCTTTGAATTTCACCGGGTCGTGGAGCAAGAACTGTCAGCGACGAGAGAGACTTGGGCAAGCGCGAGCAGCTCTGCCGATATTTAGCATTAAGCCGGGGACTAACCCGCCAATTGCCCCCCGGCCCTCCTGTCAAGCATCGTTGATTCCTGTTCGTGGCTGATTGGTTCAGCTGCGAGATTGGGAGCAAAATATGCGAGTCACTGATGATCAGCACGAGTTAGCGGTGGCCGTGCCGCGAGACGTTACAGGCGAGCACGATAGCCGCGACACTGTGGTTGACGCCGCGCGCACAATGACCGTTCGTGAAGTTACGACGCTGCTGCACTGCTCGCGCTGGGCGCTGTATCGCTATATGCGCCAAGTCGAATTCCCCCGCCCACTAGTGCTGAGTAACTCAAAGCACTTGTTTTTACGCTCTGAAGTTGAGGCGTGGCTCAATGAAAGGCCGCGTTCAACGCTGGCTGATCGCGGCACTCGTCGTGGCGTTCATGGTCGCCGCGTCAAACCAATGCCGCCGACCACGCTTGATCGCTAGTCATCGATTAGATCAACGCAAAATTTTGGCAAAGCAATTGGCAAAGCAACATGGCGAACCCTCCCCGAGGTCGAACACCATTCTATAAGGGATATCCAAGCGACCGGTTGGCCGATTGCTTGACAATGTCCCTTGAGTTGGCGGGCTTTTATTCATTGCTGCATGACGTGACGTGCTCGAGGGAAGGCTGGCTCCCATACGATATTGCTATCGTTGCTACGGCGGTGGGACATAGGACGAGAAAACGTACAAAACGTTTGCTCGAAGACTTGATCAATCTTGGACACGCCCAGATTGAGAACAACGAAGTCGTGCTGGCTCGCTTGGTTCGCCATTTCCAAGAGCGGGACAATCGGTCGACCGCAGCGTCTAAATCTACAAGAAATAGTGCATCTGGTTCGAAAAGTTGGGAGAATAACGCTAAGAATTTTCAAAAAAAAGCAGAAAAAAGTGAGCAAAATCAACAGCGGCAGATGCACGAGCACTTTGACCAGAGTCCAGAGGTTAGAGTCCAGAAATCTACAGAAGGCGCCCAGACGCCTTCTGTAGATTTCCCAGACGCCGTCGCTACCGCTGCTAAGATTCAAGACCGCTCCCTGCTTGAGTTTGACTGCTATCCAACAGATGCAAAAAGGGATGCCCGGCGAAAAGAGTGGGAGAAAGAGAAATCAAAAAGTACCAGTGATGAGCGCAAATTGATTTCACGAACACTTCAACAGGGATTATACGACAGCGACGATGCGCGAAAGTGAACGGTAGTTGAGCAACGGTTGGGAAATGCAGATGAAACTGCCCCAATTTCACTGTTCGCCTATGACGTAGCGTGTGACGGACAGAAGACCTGACAGGGCGCGGCGCTTCGCGATTCGATCGCCGTCGCTCTCGATCGTGCACTTTGAGGCGAGATGGCTCGATAACTAGTGCGACGGTGCGCCCTTGAACCGCAGCATCCAACTATTGAGGCGGCGGCCGTAGCCGTTGGCGTTATTGGGCGTCGAAGCCTTCATTGATGCGCTTGTCACGACTGGCGTCCATCATGTACATTTTTTTGGACAATACGGCTTAATCAGTTCGTCGAGCTCTTCCTCAAAGCTCTTCTTGCAGTCGAAATTTTTTGCCTGCTTTGCTAAGGTGAAGGGGATAAATTTAATGGACGATGGCAAATTCGCTTTCAGATCACGCGTTGTTTTGTAAAATTCATCATCGGCAAATTCAGTGTAGAGCGGTCCGCAGATTGAAAAT
>JABFRJ010000157.1 GCA_013141255.1 Hyphomicrobiaceae bacterium | reverse complement strand
GAATACGTCAGCCGATCCTCAACCGACGCATCGCGCCACTTGAGATCCACTTCGCGCTTTGCCCCCTTCTCGCCCTTGAACTGCTGAGCGAGCTCCAGCAGCCGATCCGTCGAATCCGCGCGCCGATTGAGCACCACGTCTTCGCAAAGTTCCCGCAGTTCCTTCGGTATATTGTCATAGACCGCCAACTGCCCGGCATTGACGATCCCCATATCCATCCCCGCCTTGATGGCGTGATAGAGAAACACCGAGTGCATGGCTTCACGCACCGGCTCATTGCCGCGGAACGAGAACGACAGGTTAGATACACCGCCCGAGATATGCACCAATGGAAAGCGTTTTTTGATCTCGCGCGTCGCCTCGATAAAATCGACGCCGTAGTTATTGTGCTCTTCAATCCCTGTCGCGACAGCGAAGATATTCGGATCAAAAATGATGTCTTCGGGCGGAAAGCCAACCTTCTCCGTCAGCAGCTTGTAAGCCCGCGTGCAAATCTCAACTTTACGCGTCTGCGTATCAGCCTGCCCCTTTTCATCGAACGCCATCACCACCACGGCGGCGCCGTAGCGCAAGCACTTCTTGGCCTGTTCGAGAAATTGCTTTTCTCCCTCTTTCATCGAAATCGAGTTGACGATGGCCTTGCCCTGCACACACTTAAGCCCGGCCTCGATCACGTTCCACTTGGAACTGTCAATCATGATCGGCACGCGCGAAATATCCGGCTCCGACGCGATCATGTGCAGGAACGTCGTCATGGCTTTTTCGCTATCGAGCAACCCCTCGTCCATGTTGACGTCGATCACCTGCGCGCCGCTCTCCACCTGCTGCCGCGCCACCGCGAGCGCTGCCTGATAATCATCCTGCTCGATGAGTTTGCGAAACTTCGCCGAGCCAGTGACATTCGTCCGCTCGCCCACGTTAATAAATGCCGAACCTGCTGCTGCCGTTGTCATTTTGATCTACTCAATCTCAGTTATTGTCCCCTTCTCCCTGAGGGAGAAGGTGGCCGAAGGCCGGATGAGGGGACTTCAATCGTGCTTTTGCCGCGATATAAATACCCTCGAGCACGTTATTGATGTCCTGATTTATCGCGTTGTTCCAAACACGCAAAACGTCGTAGCCAAGTTCATTGAGGTATGCTGTTCGCTTTTCATCATGGACTACTTGACCGGCTTCCCCGTGACCGCCACCATCCAACTCAACAACGAGCATCGCCTCGTCACACAAAAAATCCACCACGTATGAGCCCATCGGAACTTGTCGGCGAAATTTCAAATTTGCCAATCGTCGGTCTCGCAACCGAGCCCACAACTTTGCTTCCACATCCGTCTGGCGACGCCGCAGCGATCGAGCAAATTTGGTATTTGTGTTCGGCATTTTCGTAGTTTGCAGTGCCTTTCAAATTCAGCGTCGAACAACTCCCCTCACCCACCCTTCGGGCACCCTCTCCCTCAAGGGAGCGGGGGATAAATTGCGAGATCTCACCACTCAACATCGCCACTGATACGAGATCCATCCACTTCCCCTTCTCCCTTAGGGAGAAGGTCCGCAAAGCGGGGATGAGGGGCCTTCACTCTATACTTCCGATGTAACCAACTTTACAGAAATCCCCTCACCCGCCCTTCGGCCACCCTCTCCCTCAAGGGAGAGGGCGATAAACTCGACAATCTCACTCCTCGTTATTCCCCTGAATTGCGAAGCCTTGTTTCGAGGTCCATCCACTTCCCCTTCTCCCTAAGGGAGAAGGTCCGCGCCTTGCGCGAAGGCGCAAAAAGATTTAGGCGGGGATGAGGGGCCTAGCTATGGCGCTAATCATCGTATTTCATCATCCATTTTTTTGCCCGAGCAGCATCAACAAGATCGCTGGTTGCAACTGGAATCCATTTTTCTTTCTTCCACACAAGCCGGAACAGTCCGGCAAGATCCAAGCTCTCATTTCCAAAGTGTCGATCCCATCGAAACTCCGAAAAATCGATATCGAACTCCTGACCACATTTTTCCAAGAGCACGAATGCATCTGTACCAGTCAGACCGGCTCGCTGCAGGTCACCACAAGCGGCCGCACACTCAATACTCATGCCACTACAATGCGCCACAATGTATGCAACCTTCTTCTCGACCACATCCATCCCCTCACCCCGCCACAAACGGCTCAAGACCCGACAGCCGCATCTTCGGCGCGATCACCGGCGGCTTGCGTGGTTTGTATTTCTTCACATGCTCACGCACATGCGCGATGTGATCCGGCGTCGACCCACAACAGCCGCCAACGATGTTGACCAACCCATCCTTCGCCCACGGCTCGATCTGACACGCCATATCGTGCGGCGTCTCATCATACTCGCCCATCGCGTTCGGCAAGCCCGCATTCGGATAGGCCGAGATCAACACATCAGCAACGCCCGCCAACTCAGCCACATAGGGCCGCATCAATTCAGCCCCCAGCGCACAATTGAGCCCAATCGAAAACGGCTTCAGATGCCGAAGCGAGTACCAAAACGCCGTCGCCGTCTGCCCCGACAATGTCCGCCCCGACCGATCCGTGATGGTGCCAGAAATCATAATCGGCAACTCAACGCCCATCTCATCAAACGCTTCCAGCGTTGCCACACCAGCCGCCTTCGCGTTCAGCGTATCAAACACCGTCTCGATCAGGATCACATCCGATCCGCCCTCGATCAACGCCTTGATCTGCTCGACGTACACAATGCGCAGCTCGTCAAACGAGACGTTGCGAAAACCAGGCTCATTCACTCGTGGCGACAACGACGCCGTGCGATTGGTTGGCCCCACAGCGCCCGCCACCCAGCGCACCTTGCCGTCTTTCTTCTCGGCCGCATCCGCCGCTTCTCGTGCAAGCTTCGCCGCTTCGAAATTAATTTCCGCCGCCACCGCTTCCATGCCGTAATCGGCCATCGAGATACGCTGCGAATTAAACGTATTGGTCTCGATCAAATCCGCGCCCGCCGCGATATATTCGGCGTGAATGCCGCGAATTATATCCGGCTGCGTAATCGCCAACATATCGTTATTGCCCT
This sequence comes from Hyphomicrobiaceae bacterium, assembly GCA_013141255.1. Classification (GTDB taxonomy): domain Bacteria; phylum Pseudomonadota; class Alphaproteobacteria; order Rhizobiales; family Hyphomicrobiaceae; genus JABFRJ01. Next base: position 923 of record JABFRJ010000157.1, on the reverse strand, counting down.
GCACATCTTGGTGCCACGAGGCAAAGCGCGTGCCACGAAACGCGTGCTCATCCAGCTTGTGTCGCTGGATCATCGTACCCATCGCACCATCAATAATCAGAATGCGCTCCGCCGCCGTCTTATGCAGCGCCTTGATCCGTTCCGCGCGCGTACTCATGCGTTCACCGCCAACTTCTGTTCCATTGGTTGCGCTCGCAGTCCCAGCAAATGACAAATCGCAAACACCAGATCCGCCCGGTTCAGCGTATAAAAATGGAATTGCCGCGCGCCTTCATCCACGAGATCGGCCACCTGCTCAGCAGCCACCGCCGCCGCCACCAAATGTTGCGTGCCTTGATCGTCTTCGAGACCTTCAAACTTCCGCGCCAGCCACGTCGGCACCGTCGCCCCCGTGCGCGAGGCGAAACTCGCCACCTGCTTGAAATTATGGATCGGCACGATGCCGGGCAGGATGGGACACCAAATTCCCGCCGCCCGCGCCCGCTCCACGAATCTCAGATAATGCGAGTTATCAAAGAAAAACTGCGTGATAATACGGTTCGCACCCGCATCCACTTTTGCCTTGAGATTCTCAATGTCGAGCTTCAGCGATCCGCTCTCCGGATGCATCTCGGGATAACCACCAACTGAAATATCAAAATTACCAATGCGCTTGATGCCTGCAATCAAATCCATCGTCGTCGCATAACCGCCCGGATGCGGCGCGTATTTCGCGCCCACGCCCGCCGCCGGATCGCCGCGCAACGCCACAATGTGCCGCACGCCCGCCGCCCAATAGTCGCGTACAACCGCGTCCACTTCTTCCCGCGTAGCGCCGACACAGGTCAGGTGCGCCGCTGGCTTCAGCGTTGTCTCTTTGACGATGCGCGACACAGTTGTATGCGTCCGCTCGCGCGTCGACCCGCCCGCGCCGTAGGTTACTG
>JABFRJ010000022.1 GCA_013141255.1 Hyphomicrobiaceae bacterium | reverse complement strand
CGGGGCATTCACTTACTTCGCGCGCCTTTGCGTCGGCGGTTTGTGTCGGACGCATCCGAGCACGGGTTGCGACTGGGACGCTTCAAGTTCAGCCAGCAATTCTGCCGACTTTTATCTGCGGAGCAAAGTCCGCCAAGGTTTCAAATTGTGGTTTGAAGCCTGTGTCCGAGACATGGTCATTATACGCTGGCAAAAGCGCTTGGCCATGAGGTCAACACAGGTTGGACCTCTGTGTCAGTCGAGGTCCAGACTTACTTTCTGGCGGAGTCATGCTCCCTCCTAAAGGTTTCTGTTCTCGTACGCTGTTGCAGAGCGTCTTTTGGTTCGTCTGCAACGTATCAATCATCGGCGAAAGTTTACGATCACAGCTCGGTGTCCTTCGTACTTCGCGGGGGGCCCTTGGGTTGACCCAAGTTGGGCTGCGGCCTAGTTGCAAGCTCCAGCATCTCCCGCGGCGAATAGACTTGTGTGATGCGTCTTTCCTCGGCGACTGATTTGATGATGGTCTCGCTAAAAGCTGATGCGGTCAAGAGGGTTGGTTCGCGAACGCGAAGAGTTGATCGGCTGCAACAGAACGAAAAAGAGCGGCATGACGCCGCTCTTTTGTTGCTTGTTGTGATGTTGGTTTATGCGGCGTTAAAGCCCATGACGGATTTCACATCAAGGTATTCTTCGATGCCGTAACGACCCCACTCGCGGCCGTTACCTGACTGCTTCATGCCGCCGAACGGTGCCTTTGAGTCCGCGAAGGCCATATTAATATGGACCATGCCGGCTTTGAGTTGACGGGCAACAGCCTTGGCGCGGTCTTTGTTGCCGGCACTCACATACGCTGCGAGACCGAAGGGGCTGTCGTTGGCAATTGCAACCGCGTCTGCGTCGTCCTTGTAGGGGATGATGACGAGGACGGGGCCAAAGATTTCTTCCTGCGCGATGGTCATCGTATTGGCGACGTCGGCGAAAACGGTCGGTTTGACATAATAGCCTTTAGAGAGACCTTCTGGTTTGCCTGGTCCACCTGCGACGAGCGTTGCTCCTTCATCAATACCCTTTTGAATGTAGCCTTCGATTTTTTTCCATTGTGCAGCTGACACAACGGGGCCCATCTCGACGCCCTCAGCTTTTGGATCGCCGACTTTGATGGTCGCGATGGCTGCCTTGGCGATGGCTGCGACTTCTTTCATGCGATGCGCGGGCACGAGCATGCGGGTTGGCGCATTGCACGACTGGCCGGAATTGCGCATGCAGAGCTTGACGCCTTCGGTCACCTGTTTCTGGAAATCGCAATCGTCGAGCAGGATGTTGGCGCTCTTGCCGCCAAGTTCTTGACCGACGCGTTTTACCGTTGGGGCTGCGCGGATCGCGACTTCAATGCCGGCACGCGTTGAGCCCGTGAACGAGATGATATCGATCTCGGGATGGGCGGCCATGGGTGCGCCGACGCCGGGGCCGTCACCGTTGACGAGATTGAACACGCCTTTGGGTACGCCCGCATCGTGCAGGATTTCGGCGAGCACAATGGCGTTGTAAGGCGCGACTTCACTTGGCTTTAGAATCATGGTGCAGCCAGCGGCGAGCGCGCCTGCGACTTTGCAAGCGATCTGATTGGCTGGCCAATTCCACGGTGTGATCATGCCGGCGACACCGATGGGTTCGCGGATAATTTCGGTTGTGCCCCAGTGCTCGGTGAAGGGGTAATCCTTCAAGACATCGAGGGTGGTTTTGAAATGACCCATGCCGGCGCCTGCCTGCATGCGGGTTGCAAACACGAGCGGCGCGCCCATTTCGGCGGAGATCGTAGCACCTAAATCATTGAAGCGTTTTTTGTATGCGACGAGGATACGCTCAAGCAGCGCCATGCGGTCTTCGCGCGAGGTGGCGGCGAAGGCCGGGAAAGCGGCGCGGGCAGCAGCGACGGCGCGATCAACGTCGGCGGATGAGCCCATTGCGACCTGACCGATGACGTCTTCGGTGGCTGGATTGATCACGTCGACGGTTTTCAATTCGGCGGGATCGACCCAGGCACCATCGATGTAAAACTTGAGCGCGTTGGCGGGGACCATGAGAGTACTCCTTGGTGTGGTTTCGTGTTTTGCTGGTAAGAAATAGCGGCGAGTAACGGATAATGACGGGCGACTGATTAAGCGGGGACTATGGTGGCGAGGAGTGCGCCTTGCGCGACCTGAGCGCCTTCAACCGCTGGTAACTTGTCAATGGTGCCACCGAGGCCGGCGGTCAAGACGTGTTCCATTTTCATGGCCTCGACGACGGCGATACGCTGGCCTTTTTCGACGGTGTCACCTTTGACCACGAAGAGCTTGGCGACGCGGCCATTGATGGGCGCGCGAATGGCACCGGTGCCAGCGTCGTCGTCGAGCGCGGAGGCGTCGTAGTCGGGGAACGCGACGGTGGTATGGCGGAGATTATCCGAGACATAGGCCGTGCTGCCGAAGACGCTGACGAGACCGCGACCGTCGGTGCTCATGATGCTGTGGGCGGTGTGACGTTCGTCGGCCCAGCGCCCCAAGGTGTCACCACAGATCACATCGACGTGGTCGCTGGCCCAAGTGGCGTGGACTTTTTCGGGTTTACCGTCGACCATAACGGGAATTGCGACTGAGCGCTTGCCACTCATCTGGAAGGCGTCGCGAGCGCCGAAGGGGTCGGGGGCTTTGACGCTGTGCAGGTTTGCCTTGGCCGCTTTGGAGGTCAGCAATGCGCGGGCGCCGAGTGCGATAGCGCGAGGACTTGAGCGGGACTGCGTGAGCGTCGCGATGTCTCGACCGATAAGGCCGGTGTCCATTTCAGCTGCCATGACACCTTTGTGGACACAGAGCGCGTGCAGGAAACCAATGTTGGTCTTGACGCCGAGGACGTGGGTGGTGGCGAGTGCGTCGGCAAGCGAGGCGAGGGCGTGGGCACGATCGGGCGCGGCGACGATGAGTTTGGCGATCATGCTGTCGTAGTAAGGCGAAACAACGGAGCCGGATTCTACACCAGTTTCCAGGCGCAGGTCTTTGCGGCTCGACGGCTCGAAGGCGCGAATGGTGCCGATGGAGGGCATGAAGTTGGCGTCGGGGTCTTCGGCGCAGAGGCGGGCTTCGATGGCGTGGCCCAACATTTTTATTGCGGCTTGCGCAAGAGGAATCGGCTCGCCCGAAGCAACGCGCAATTGCCATTCAACCAAGTCGAGCCCGGTGATGGCTTCGGTGACGGGATGTTCGACTTGGAGGCGGGTATTCATCTCGATGAAGTACCACTTGGCCGACGCATCGAGCGTGCCACCTTCGACGAGGAACTCAACGGTGCCGGCGCCTTCGTAATTGACGGACTTTGCCAGAGTGACAGCTGCTCCGCAGATTTTTTCACGCAACTGCGCGCTCATGCCGGGCGCGGGCGCTTCTTCGATGACTTTTTGATTACGCCGTTGCAGCGTACAATCGCGCTCGAAGAGATGGACGACGTTGCCTTTGGTGTCGCCGAAGACCTGCACTTCGATGTGACGGGGTTTGACGACGACTTTCTCGATCAACACATCTGGGTTACCGAAAGCAGATTGAGCTTCACGGCGGGCGCTGTCGAGAAGTTCGGGTAACTCTTGCGCGCTGGAGACCAAGCGCATGCCTCGACCACCGCCACCGGCGACGGCTTTGATCATGACGGGGTAGCCAATCTTGGTGGCTTCTTTTGTGAGCGTCGCTGCGTCCTGGGCGCGGCCTTGGTAGCCGGGCACGACGGGAACGCCTGCCTTGATGGCGATGTCTTTGGCAGCGGCTTTACCGCCGAGGGCGCGCATGGCTTCGCCACGTGGGCCGACGAAAATCAATCCGGCTTTGACGCAGGCATCGGGCAGGTCGGCGTTTTCTGAGAGGAAGCCGTAGCCGGGGTGGATGGCGTCGGCGCCGGTGGCTTTGGCGGCAGCAATGATCTTGTCGATGCGCAGATAGCTATCGGTCGCCGGTGATGGGCCG
>JABFRJ010000094.1 GCA_013141255.1 Hyphomicrobiaceae bacterium | reverse complement strand
GACCGGTGGACTTAACAATCCGCTCGGCGCCAAGGCGATCTATCTCGGCAATACGCTATATCGCATTCACGGCACGAATGATCCGAAATCGATTGGCAAGGCCGAGAGTTCCGGTTGCTTCCGCATGTTGAACCAGCATGTTCTGCATTTGGCGAGCCTTGTGCAAACCGGCACGCCGGTGACTGTCGTGCAATCACTGGCGCCGAAGAAGGTGGCGGCGAAAGTGCCTGCAAAGCCGAGAGCGAATTGAAGAGAAGCGCAGTGGCCACGGCAACTGATGCAAACTATTCATAGTTGGGAATCGCTGTGCATGGTTTGGTGAATGTAGGTTCTTTCGAACTGCTGCCACTATTCGCCTCCGACCCAAAGTTCCTTCACCAAAGGATGAACATCCGGTCTTGGACGACGTACGATCATTGTGGCCGCCTCTGAAAAGCCGCGCACTGGGTGCCAAACAGCGCTTCCCCTCAGCATCCTCCGTTCTGCACCGTTGCTGTGCCGAAGTGCCTCAAGAACATCGGGCAATGATTGCTGCTCCTTGGGGGATAGCCCTTTGGGTAGAGCGGTTTCTCGTCGGCCTTTGACAGATTGCAAATAGAGCTTCTTCAACACATTTACCAGAACTACGATGTTCACGGGTAAATCGCTTCCGGCATCTTGGGTGCCATCTTCAAGAATAGAATAAGTTTCAAATTGGCAGTGCCGAAGGCAGGGTGCCGTTTCCTCTTTCGCGAACCAAGTCTTCAGGTCTCCGAAAAGGCACTCGACAAAGTTTGGTAGAAGTTTGCTTTCGTCGGTCATAAATATCGCGGTGTCGAAATAGCAGTCACGAAAAGTGATCTGAGACATGTCTGAGTCGCCATGTTCAAATCGAATAATAGGTAGATGAATTCCAGTAATTACGACGCCCGATTTTGTGATCTTGAGAGGTGCTTGCTTGGTGATGTTGACTATGTCAACGTTGCCTAAACTGTTGGCGTTCGTATCGTTTAGTCGAATCAGCGCTGAAGTGGCGACGCCTGGGCTAATCTTCTTTTCTTTGAGGATGTGAGCGCCAACTTCTACTCCAGTGTCCCCAAGGGGATGCTGTAGGGCAGACCAATATGTCGGAATGTTCTGATATGGATTTGAGATATATTCAGCGATGTCAAAGGCGCTCAATACATCTGCATACTCCTCATCAAAAAATTCACTGGAGTTGGCTGGGGTGTTGGCTGCGATTACGTCAGAATCGATGACATTTGTGGTGCGGCCTTGAAGTCCAGGAAGGCGAAGTAATGCATTGATTGCGCGATCCTCAGGCGTTCCTCGGGCAACCTCTTCATATGCAGTTTTTATCTCAGTGAAATTTACAGGACCTTGTCTGCTGCTCTTGGTACGTGCTTGGCTTGCTACGCGCGCGGCAACCTGGAGCAAAGTTGGTCCGTCAATGCCGATTTCCATCTGATTTGCTTCGCGGTCATAGATATGTCTCATTAGGTGAGACCAACCTTCCGCTTTTTCTACGGTCAAGACTTTGGAGCTACCTTTTAGAAATCCGCGAGAAATAAGAGAGCCGACCAAAAGCGGGCGGCGAGGCAACCACTTCGGCAGTAATCCAGAGTATTTTTTTCGGGTGAGAAATTCAGATAGATCCTCGTCACTCCACTCGCCAAGTTCGATTCTTCTCCAGTTTTTTGTTCCTAGTGCTGTGTCCAGCTCAGCCTCACTCCCGAAGAAGTTCGTTCTGCCCGCGACCACAATAGATGCATCTGACCTACTGTTGTTGGCAAATTGCCTTACCAACTCAACGGAATTTCGCCGGATGTCTTTGATTTTTGAAGTTTCTTGGGCTGTCGTTCTGGGCGGGAGTTCGTCAAATCCATCCAGTATCAAATGTACGTAGCCTGCTCTCCAAGCGCGAACTAGTTGATTGGGCTGTTCGAATCCAATCTTCTTGGCGTGGCGGTGGAGTGCTTCTGCTGGTTCATTCTGTTCGCGGTGGTCACGAAGGTTCAGGAGTACAGGAAATTTGTGGTCGACATTCGCAAAGTTTTGGCGCTTAAGGAACAGAAAGATATGTTTCAACAACATGCTCTTTCCGACGCCGAAATCTCCAAGAATTAAATACTTTTTGCCACCTCCCTGAATTGACCGTGCAATGTCGGCGCTCTCTTTCGGCTTGGGATCGTCATTCACAAATAGGGAAACATCGATAAACTCATCTGCTGATATGTCCGGTGCATTGTTTCGCGGATCTCGAGCGCTTCCGAATGGATAGTCGCTGCGCGCCTCAAGATATTTACGAGCATCAATGAGCCGGGCTCGTAATTGGTCGAATGTCGAATGCCGTACCGATGGATGGGCATTGGTGACGACTACCCCTTGATGTCCTGTGGGATCATCGAGCGTAACGAATATACCTCTAACGCTGTGGTCAGGAAATTTCTGACGTAGCTTAGCAACACCGGCTTCGAGTTTTCCAATATCCTTTCGGGCTTTTGCTTCGTCTTTTGCCGTTGTAGCTTCGATGTAAATTACATTGTCTTCTGTGATGAATATGGCATCCCTCTCAAGGCCGTCCAGCATGATTGGCCCAGAATAGGTATCGCTTGGCCATATTGCACGAGCAATCCTGCGCACTTCCGCTTCGAAAATTTTTGGATCTCTTAAATTGATCATTCGTGCCTACCCCAACATCCCCTCAACCTTCACGGCGTTCGACTCGCCCTTGCCTTTGGCATCGGATTTTTCGCCCCAGGGGGCAATCACGCCGCCGATGATGACGGGCGCTTCGCCAGCAGCTTTCAGCGCGGCCATCACGTCGCCAGCGCGCGCTCTTTCCGCAATCACCACCATGCCGATGCCGCAGTTGAAGGTGCGCAGCATTTCAGCGTCATCGAGGCTGCCGGTTTTTTGCAGCCAGCCGAATACGGCCGGCATTTTCCATTGTGAGAGATCGACGCGCGCCGCCGCATGATCCGGCATGATGCGCGGCAGGTTTTCAGCGAGGCCGCCGCCGGTGATGTGCGACAAGGCTTTGATCGCGCCTTTGGGGCCAGAGCCGCCGGTCGCGCGGATGGCAGCCAGCAGCGGCTTCACATAGATGCGCGTCGGCTCAATCAGCACGTCTGCCATTGTCTTGCCGGGCGCGAAGGGAGCTGCCGCGTCCCACGTCGTGTTGGCGTGTTCAACCAATTTGCGGACCAGTGAATAGCCGTTCGAATGGACGCCTGACGATGGCAATCCGATCAGCACGTCGCCAATAGCGATATCATTGCGGGGCAGAATTTCGCCGCGTTCGACGCAGCCGACCGCGAAGCCCGCGAGGTCATAATCGCCCGCCTTATACATGCCCGGCATCTCGGCGGTCTCGCCACCGATGAGCGCCGCGCCCGCCTGTTTGCAGCCGTCAGCGATGCCGGCGATCACGTCGCGCGCTGTTGGCACATCGAGTTTTCCGACCGCGAAGTAGTCGAGAAAGAACAGCGGCTCGGCGCCCTGCACCACGAGATCATTGACACACATGGCGACCAGATCAATGCCGATGGTCGCGTGCCGCCCGGTGTCGATGGCGATTTTGAGTTTGGTGCCGACACCGTCATTGGCCGCCACCAGAATGGGATCGCGATAGCCGGTTCGCTTCAAATCGAACAAACCGCCGAAGCCGCCGAGGTCGACGTCCGCGCCAGGGCGGCTGGTGGCCTTGGCGAGCGGCTTGATGGCGCGCACCAGCGCGTTGCCGGCGTCGATATCGACACCCGCCTGAGCATATGTGATCGGCGCTTGCGGCGGCGTTTTGGAGGCGGGCATCGGTCCTCTGAGAAGTCGAATATATGAAGATGCGGGTCTAGCGGCGCGTCCGCCTTAAACTCACTTTTGCCCCATTGCCAGAGCGTGTTGGGGGTCGTAGCAGCTAGAACCTGATGCGGCAATCACTGCGGTACTTTCTGGGGAGAACACGGTGCGGGCTTTTGCGCAAGGATGGGTTGCC
>JABFRJ010000131.1 GCA_013141255.1 Hyphomicrobiaceae bacterium | reverse complement strand
CCTCGTCATAGACGCCAATACCGGCGCCACCGTTTCCGCCCACGCCGCCGACGAACCCCGCTATCCCGCCTCCCTCACCAAGCTGATGACGCTCTATATCGTTTTCGATCTCATCGAGCAGGGCCGACTCAACTATCAGACGCGCATCTCGATTTCTGACACAGCAGCAAGCCAGCAGCCCTCTAAGTTGGGCCTCACAGCCGGTTCCGAGATCGCCCTCATCGATGCAATTAAAGCGCTTGTCACCAAGTCAGCCAACGACATAGCCGTCGCCATCGCCGAAAAGATCGCAGGTACTGAAGATAAATTCGCCGCCCTGATGACCCAGAAGGCCCGTGCCATAGGCATGAAAGGTTCGACGTTCAAAAACGCGTCTGGCTTGCCCAACGACCAGCAAGTCACCACTGCCCGCGACATGGTCACGCTGGCGCTGCATCTGCACGACGATTTCCCTAAACACTATGCGCTTTTCGCCATGCGCGATTTCAAATACGCCGGTAAGACACACGCAAATCACAACACCTTGCTCGGCCACTATGAAGGCACCGAAGGCATCAAAACCGGATACACCAGCGCCTCGGGCTTCAATCTTGTGTCGTCCGTCAAGCGCGGACAAAAGCATGTCGTCGGCGCGGTCTTTGGCGGCAACAGCGCCGGTAGTCGCAACCAAACCATGCGCACGCTTCTCAACATCGCTTTGCTAAAAAGCAGCACGCAAAAGACGCGGCAACCCAGCGTCGCCATGGCTAAGCTTCGGGCTACCCCGGAACCCAAAATCGCCGATCGTCCGCGGCGCGCAACGCCCACAATCGTCGCGCAAGCTGCCCCACAATCTGCTCAGCCAACGCTCGCGCCCACGCTATCAGACGCATCGAATGCGCCCGCACTCGCTCAACCGTCAACGCCCGCAACGTCGCCGCCGACCAACAAAATAGAAATCGCCAAGGTGCGTCCTGTTCTCGTCGCTCCTCGTCAAGCCCGTCAAGCACCGCTGCCGACTCCTGATGCAACGCAAGTCGCGACGCCAGCCCCCGCACAAGCTCCTGGCCCCGCGCTCGTCCGAACTGCAGCGCCAACTGCCTCGCAACCAATCATGCCCCAACCAACCATGCCTGCGACGTTTGCATTGCCGCCTTTAGCCTCCGCCGCTTCTGCGCCTGAACCCAATGCAAAGCCCCAGCCGCGCACACTGCCGCCCGTCGCACGCGTTCCAACACCCATACAGGCGCCTGTTGCCAACGCACCTATTCCAGCGCGCGGAACGCCGCCTGGCACGCTTGGTCAACAAGCAGCCGCACTCAGCGGTGGGGCGGCTCAACCTGCACCAGGCCGCATGGGAGCAGGCGTTTCCGTCCAAGCATCGCAGCCATCAAACATCGCACCCAATGCAGGCGGCTATCACATCCAAGTCGGTGCGTTTGGCACAGTGGGCGAGGCCGAGCGTCAGTTGAACGCCATCCGCCACCGCGCCGCCGATGTCGTCGGCAAGGCCAGCAATCAAACCATGCAGGTCGACGCCGGTGGCAAACAAATCTGGCGCGCTCGTTTCAGTGGCTTCGATACAAACTCTGCGGCGCAGGCCTGCACCGAACTGCGCCGACGCCAAATTGATTGCCTAGTGACGCGAGCGCAATAAGTTGCTCACATGGTTTGCCTATGCCGTTACGGCGGCAGGCGCAGGCGTCGGCAGCCGCTCCGGCAAGCGCATCACAGCCAATAGAATGATGAACGCCGCCATCGCCAACACACGGAACAACGTATCGAAACCCCACTTTTGATAGATGATCGAGATCATCGGCAACGCCAGCGCCAACACAGTAAAACTCACGACGTAACGCAAGCCATAAACCCGTGCCCGCATCGAACCCTGCGCCATGCGCCCGATCATGTAATCGTTGATCGGAATTTGTCCGAACGCAGCCAACATAAACGCCAGCGCACAGATCAATGCCGACCAATCGCGCAATCCCGGCATTAAGCCGAAGAAAACCACCTGCAACGCCGCCGCCACCATGAACACGCGACGCGGTCCGACACGGTCAAGATAATGCCCCACAACAACTTGCCCGATCGACGCGACAGCAAATACCATAAACGCCATCTGCCCGAGCACGCTTGCCGTCGGCGCTATGCCCCCGAGCCGCTCATCAAATACTTTAGGGAGCGCAAACGTCGTCGATTGGAAAATGATGCTGCCAAGAGCTGTGGTCAGAAACACAATCAATGAAATACGAAACAACGCCGCGCGATAATCTGCGGTCATCGGTGCCGAGCTCTGCGCCGCCGCTACTTTGGCACGAAGTGAAGCGCCAGCCAGAATTTCGGTGCGCATTGCCCACGCGTAGGCCAGACCAACGATGATCGACAACACACCAGGATACACAAACGCCGACCGCCAGCCGCCGTGGTCGATGCAGTACCCCGTAATCAACGCCGCGCTGCCTACGCCAAGATTGCCCCACACGCCATTGACGGCGAGCCGCATGCCGGTGTTGCGCCACTTCTCCGTGACGATTGCCAACCCAACCGGATGATAGATGGCCGCAAACGCGCCGATGACAAACAACGCCACGCCCATCTGGAATGGTGTCGCAACATACGATGCCGCCACCGACGCCATCCCAATGCCGATGAAGTAGACGGCGATCATCCCTTCGCGGCTCCACTTATCCGCGAGCCATCCCGCAGGCAGCGCAAATGCGCCAAACGCAAAGAAGCCGGGCGCCGCATAGGGCAATAGCTCAGCATAGCCAAGCCCCCATTCCCGCGTCAGCGCCACGGCAGCCACAGTCGCAAATATCAGTGTAAAAAGGTGATCGAGAAAATGCCCAATGTTGAGCATCAGAAAGTGCAAACGATCCTGCGTTTCCTGCTCTGGCGCGGTGGGCACTGCCATAATGACAACCTCAAACAACGGGGCCGACAAACCGACACCAACACAAGTCTAAGGGACCGGGGTCCCATCGCAAGTTCGATCTAACCGGATCAGTCATGCAAGTCGATAGCATCATACAAACGCAAAACCGGCGCCGCCTTTTTAGCAACGCCGGTCTTAGTCACTTCAGGCGATCTAAATCGCGGATACGATCTCAGCTCTCCACCTCAGCTCTCGGATGAATCATCGCTTGGAGGTGTCGTAGCAGCAGGTTGCGCACGCGGACGCCGCACTGGCCGCTTGAGGAAGTCCGGCGCATGTTCCTCGGTGGCCGTTTCGCGCGGTTGACGCACGCGCGGTTCGCGCGGTTCGCGCGGCTCCCGTGGCTCTCTCGGCTCGCGGCGGCGCGGCGCTACTGCTTCACCAGTGGGCTCAACAGCAACGGTTGCGACGGGCGGTGCATCGAATACGCGCACTTCGCGCGGTTCCGCACGATGGTCAGCACGGTTTTCCCCTCGGTTCTCTCCCCGATTTTCTCGAGGCGCATCGCGGTGCTCATCGCGCTGCTGCTCGCGCGGAGCATCACGTGCCTCACGCTGAGGCATCGGCTGCTGCTGCGATGGACTTTGATCGCCGCCTTGCGGACGCCCTTCACCACGCCCTTCAAACTGGCGTCCCTCAGCTGGACGATTCTCGCGGGGCTCAAAATTCCGATTGTCGCGATTGTCGAAATTGCGATTTTCGCGCGGCCCACGATCCCGGTTGTCGCGATTATCTCTATTCTCAAAGTTTCGGTTATCTCGGCCCTCGAAATTGCGTGGACGGTCACCCCGATCATTACGCTGCCGATCACGGTATCCGTCACGGTCTCGACGGAACGGACGATCGCCTCGGTTGCCACCGTCACGATCCTGGTTGCGGTCTTGGCCGCGTAAGTCTTGGCCCCCCCGATCCTGGCCCCCCCGATCCTGGTTGCCGCGATCTTGCCCACCTCGATCTTGCCTATCGAAGCGGTCGTTTTGCGGACGCTGGTCGTTGCGATTGTTGTCGCGGTAGTGCTGCGGCCAATGCCCTTGGCCACCCGGATTGCCGCCCTGATTGCCAC
>JABFRJ010000305.1 GCA_013141255.1 Hyphomicrobiaceae bacterium | reverse complement strand
GCAGCGGCGCAGTCAGAGCATACCCCAATACATTCCAAGGAAACCCGGTAAGCATATGCCCCCGTAGCCACTCCCCGACCCCCACAGCCAGTGCAAACACAAGCACGCGATCGACGTGCGACTGACCAACCCACCGCCCAGAGACAGCACCAGGAATTGTACACGTTACAGCACCAATAGCGGCCCAAAACAGCGCCAATCCCGCTGGCAACGCCGTCACAGCAAACGGCAAAAGCCATCCGAAAACCTTGGCTTCGACTAGGAACGCTTCACCGATCCAGAACAGCCCAAACACGTGGTAGCCAAATCCGAACCACCATCCAATTTCTGCCGCACGACCAATCGTCGATCGCTGCCAGGGTGCAAAACGCGCAACCGGCTCGCTGGCTTGCGCACCGAGCTCCAACATCCGCAACAGAGCCGGCAACGTCAGCCACAACACCGGCCAGAGATGAAAGGGCGCCATCGACAAAATCGACAACGCGCCTGCCAGAAATGCACACCAACGCCGCCGCCAGCGCGACTGCCGAGCCCAAGCCTCAATCGTTTGAAAGGACTTCACGCCTGCGCCGCGCACATGCAAATCTCAACCCAACACGCGCTCACGCCTTCTGTTCCACTATCGCCGTCTGCCGCACCACGACTGACTGCGAACGCCCCACGTGCACCTTAACGCGCTTCACCCGTCGCGCGTCTGCATCCAGAACCTCAAACTCCACACCGGCCGGATGTCGCACCAACTCACCCCGCGCCGGCACATGCCCAACAAGACTGAACACAAGACCGCCCAGCGTATCAATTTCCTCTTGCTGTTCCGACGTCAATAATTGCATGCCAAGCATTTGCTCAAGCTCTTTCACTGGCGTCCGCGCAACAGCGGTCAACCCCGTGCGCGCATCACCGAGAATATTCTGCGTCTCCGCCTCGTCGTGTTCGTCTTCGATGTCGCCCACGATCTGTTCGACCAAGTCCTCAATCGTCACGAGCCCCTCAGTCCCACCGTATTCATCGACCACCAACGCCATGTGAATACGCGTCGTTTGCATTCGGATCAGCAAATTGGTAGCAGGCATCGATGGCGGCACATAAAGCACCGGCCGCCGCAGCTTTGTGCCCACGATGGGTTTACTGAGATCGGTTTTCGCCAAATCAAAGTCTGGACGCTGAGCAGGCACGTCAACAGCTTTCGGTCGCGTCGCGGCCAGCGGCACACGCCCCTCCATCGCAGGCCGCCCCGACGCGTCCCCCATCAACCAGCGCACCAAATCCTTGATGTGGATCATGCCGCGCGGATCATCCAGCGTTTCGCGAAACAGAGGAATGCGCGACACGCCCGCCTCATCAAACAGCTGCAACAAATCCCGCACTGTTTCGGTCTCGTCCACCGCAATAATATCGGCCCTCGGCACCATCACATCATCAACCCGCAGGCCACCAAACCGCAAAGTCCGCTGCAGCATATCGCGCTCAGCAGTAGATAACTGCTGATCACCTTCCGTCGTCTTCAACGCTTCCTCGATGGCCTCACGCACGGTATCGCCACCGCTACGGCCAAGTCTCCGCCGCAATCCCGAAAACCACCCACCACCGTGTGGCATGTTTTCCTTGGAAGGCACGACAACAGGCTTTGCCGCAGCGTCGTTCGATGCATCGTTGTTCATAAACTGCCCTAAACCTCAAACCAGAGTCTTAAAATCGTAACGACCAGCTCATTCAACCTAGCTCAGCATATGGGTCGCCAATGCCAAGCGTCGCGAGAATAGTCGTTTCAACCGCTTCCATCACAGTCGCTTCACCCTCGTCGATATGATCATGTCCGACGAGATGCAACACACCATGCACAACGAGGTGCGCCAGATGATGGTCGCGCGTCACTCCGTCAGTCTCAGCTTCCCGCTCGACCGTTTCATAGGCCAGGATCACATCACCCAGCAGTACCGGCTCGTCAGCATCACCGCCAACAGTCTCACCCGCTGGGAACGACAGCACGTTGGTCGCTTTGTCTTGATGCCGAAACCGCGCGTTCAGATCCCGCACCACTGCATCGTCCGCCAACACCACCGTCGCAATCATGCGATCGATAATGCGCGCAGCCGGATGCGCCGCAATTTTCGGCGCAATCTCGTCCAATCGCCTTTGAAGCACTGCTTCGTCACCCCAGCGCTCATCCTCAAGCACCAGCTCAAGCACAAGACTAGCGCCAACCTCACGCTCGACCACGCCAGTTCTCGTCATCTCACGTGTCCCAAACGCAAGCCGACGGCCATCACACACCCAATCGAGATCGGCCGCACATCGTTCATCGACTGCGGCCCGGATCAATCGCTGTCGCCGCATCATAAGCCGCAACAATTTTCGCGACCAGATCGCGCCGCACCACATCGGCTCCCGTGAAACGAATTGCTTCAATCCCCTTCACGTCGTGCAACAACTTAACCGCCTCATCGAGCCCGCTCTTCTGCCCCAACGGCAAATCGATCTGCGACGGATCGCCCGTCACAATCATTTTTGAGCCTTCGCCCAAGCGCGTCAGAAACATCTTCATCTGCATCGGCGACGTATTCTGCGCTTCATCCAAAATAACCACCGAATGCGCCAGTGTCCGTCCACGCATAAAGGCCAGCGGCGCAATCTCAATCACACCAGATTCAAGATCCTTCTCCACCTTTTCCGGCGGCAACACGTCGTAAAGCGCATCATACAGCGGCCGCAGATACGGATCGACCTTCTCGCGCATATCGCCGGGCAGGAACCCAAGCCGCTCGCCCGCCTCCACTGCTGGCCGCGACAAAATAATCCGTTCAACTTCGTTCCGCTCCAGCATCTGTGCGGCATAGGCGACAGCGATGTACGTTTTACCCGTTCCTGCCGGCCCAATACCAAACACAAGGTCGGTCCGCTCAAGCGCCCGAATATATCCGCTCTGCATTGGTGTCCGCGCTGTCACCATCCGTTTCCGCGTCTTAATCTGCGCCATACCCTCTTTTGCCGGAGCACTGCTCGCATGTCGGATCATCCCGTCGACATCACCGACCCCAATAACCTCGCCCTTACCCGCCCGCGCGTAAAGCTCTTCAAGCACGCGCTTCGCAATCTCCCGCTGCTGCGTCTGACCAATCAGCGTGATCAGATTGCCATGAGGCTGTGCCTTGATGCCGAGCTTTTGTTCAATGACCGCCAAGTGCGCGTCGTGTTGGCCGAGAATAAGCTGCAGCAAGCGATTATCCTCAAACGGCACCACCGTCCGCCCCTGTTGCCCGGCGTCGCCCGGCGCTTCTCCTTTCGCAGTCCCGCGTGAAGTGGAAGACGAGGCTTTCCGGTCATCGCTCAATGCGTGGTCTCCTCAAGGGCAAAAGCACCAACTCTTTGACTTTTCTACCTCAAAACCGCCAACCGACGCAATGCGGCGGGCCGTACGTTCAAACAGTTGTCCAACATCTACCTTTGCCTGTGCATTTCGCCACACTCCCGTCATTAAATGATCGACCGCTCCCCCCGTGACACCGCCCGCATCCTCCGCTAAGCCTCGCCCGCCATGCTGCACATCAACGAACTGACATACCGCATCGAAGGGCGATTGATCCTCGACGCCGCCACCGCGGCCATCCCCACCGGTCACAAGGTCGGTCTCATCGGCCGCAATGGCACCGGCAAAACCACGTTGTTGCGTCTGATCACCGGCGAAATTTCGCCCGACGACGGCACCATCACCACCTTGCGTAATTCAGCTATCGGCCACGTCGCCCAGGAAGCTCCCGGCGGAGACGACACCTTGCTCGAATGGGTCTTAGGTGAGCACAAAGAACGCGCCAATCTCCTCGCCGAGGCCGATACCGCCTCCGACCCGTACCGTATCGCCGAAATTCAAACTCGCCTCGCCGACATCGACGCTTATTCCGCCCCCGCCCGCGCGTCCGCCATTCTCGCCGGCCTCGGCTTCGACGAAACCGCCCAGCAGCGCCCCTGTCGCAGCTTCTCGGG
>JABFRJ010000483.1 GCA_013141255.1 Hyphomicrobiaceae bacterium | reverse complement strand
CCGGAAACCGCTCCGGTGTCAGCAGGTCGGCAGGCTTCGCACTCGTCCCCGCCGTATAAACCGGCGGATGCTCGAGCAGCCACACCAACTCCCGCTCCGTCCCCTCAGCAATTCCAGCCGCCCGGGCATCCATCTCGGCGAGCGCGACTTCATAGGCAATCGGCATGTCCGACACCCTCCACTCAATCACGCCAGTCGCTCCATCGGGTTGCATAACCTCCACCATCTCACCCTATGTCTGAACACATATAACCAACCTTATAAACCCGACACTCCCCCCTGCAAACCCAACGCCCGTTTGCAGGCACCCAAAAACCAACTAGGTTGGCGCAAGAACATCCCCACCACGAGCCCCCACGAGACCTCCCCTTGCCCATCGCCGCCAACGTCGTCGCCGCCATCGGCAACACTCCCCTCATAAAACTGCGCCGCGCCTCCGAGATGACCGGCTGCACCATCCTCGGCAAGGCCGAGTTCATGAACCCTGGCCAATCCGTCAAAGACCGCGCCGCCCTCTACATCATCCGCGACGCCGAAAAGCAGGGCCTTCTCCGCCCCGGCGGCACCATCGTCGAAGGCACGGCAGGCAACACCGGCATTGGTTTAACCGTAGTCGGCAACGCACTCGGCTACCGCTCCGTCATCGTCATTCCCGACACCCAAAGCCAGGAAAAGAAAGACACCCTCCGTCTGCTCGGCGCCGAACTGGTCGAAGTCCCCGCCGTCCCCTACAAAAACCCGAATAACTACGTGAAATATTCCGCCCGCCTCGCCGAAACCCTGGCCAAGTCAGAGCCGAACGGCGCCATCTGGGCCAATCAATTTGACAACATCGCCAATCGCGACACCCACATCGCCACGACAGCGCCAGAGATCTGGGAGCAAACCCAAGGCCGCATCGATGGCTTTATTTGCGCCGTCGGCTCCGGCGGGACACTGGCCGGCATCGCCGCAGGCCTGCGCGCCAAAAACCCGGCCATCGCCATCGGCCTCGCCGATCCCCCCGGCGCTGCGCTGTATTCCTATTACACATCTGGCGAACTCAAATCCGAAGGCTCATCGATCACTGAGGGCATCGGCCAAGGCCGCATTACCAAAAACTTGGAAGGCTTGAAGGTCGACCACGCATTTCAGATCGGCGACGTCGAAACCGTCGACATTGTCTTCAAGCTCCTTTCCGAAGAAGGCCTCTGCGTCGGCTCGTCCTCCGGCATCAACGTCGCCGGCGCCATACGCCTGGCGCAAAAACTCGGCCCCGGCAAAACCATCGTCACCGTGCTTTGCGACTTCGGCACGCGCTACCAATCCAAACTCTTCAACCCCGAATTCCTGCGCTCCAAAAACCTCCCCGTGCCCGCTTGGCTCGCCACCAAATCGACACCTCCACCACATGTCTTCATCGAACCAGAGAAAGCGTGAGCGGATGACCGAGCAACTCTATCGCATCGACGCCTATCTGCAAGAGACTGAAGCAACCGTGCTCGCAGTCAACGACCAAGGCGGCATCGTACTCGACCGCACGCCGTTCTATGCGTCAGCAGGCGGCCAACCCGGCGACCGCGGCGTCATCCACTTCTCCGGTAACGAATGCCCCATCGCCACCACGGTTTATGATCCAACCGACAAATCCCGCATCGTCCACGTTTCGGCTGAAGGCGCACCCCGCCCTGTTGTCGGCGATAAAATCCAAATTACGCTCGATTGGCCGCTGCGTCACGCCCACATGCGAATGCACACCGCCCTTCATCTCGTTTGCAGTCTTGTCAAATTCCCCGTCACCGGTGGCCAGATCGGCGCAATCGAAGGCCGTCTCGACTTTGACATCGAAGACGCGGGTGCCGTCGACAAAGACCAACTCACCGCTGATTTAATGGCGCTTGTCGCAGCCAATCACGCCGTCACCGAACGCTGGATCACCGACGCCGAACTGGAAGCCAACCCCGGTCTCATCCGCACCATGAGCGTCAAACCACCCATGGGCTCCGGCAAAGTCCGCCTCGTCCTCATCGGCGAAAACGGCTCCGTCGATATGCAGCCCTGCGGCGGCACACATGTGAAATCAACCGGCGAAATCGGCACAGTCGCCATCACCAAAATCGAAAAAAAGGGCAAGATCAACCGCCGCATCCGCGTAGCCTTCGCCTAACCACTCCCTCTCCCTATTGCCCTTCCGCAATGGGGAGAGGGTCGGGGTGAGGGGCGGCCGCACATTCATTGCCGCCATCTTCAACCTGGCACACAACAAAAAATTCAAGATCAAGCACGCATCAGTCGGGCGACAGGGAGAAACCAGAAATGCCTACAGATCCAAAAAAATGGCTCGTCTCAACCGCGTGGCTCGCCGAACATCTCTCAAGCCCAGACATCATCATCCTCGACGGCTCCATGCACTTGCCAACCGCCGGTCGCAACGCGCGTGCCGAATACAACGCCGAGCACATCCCCGGGGCCATGTTTTTCGATATTGATCTCATCTCAAACAAAGACGATCCCCTGCCCCACATGCTGCCCTCCACCGTGCAGTTCGCCTCCCAAGTCAAAAAGATGGGCATTGGCGACGGTATGCGGCTCGTGGTCTATGACTCAGAAGGCCTCTACTCCGCCGCCCGCGTCTGGTGGATGTTCCGCATGATGGGTCACGAAGACATCTCAGTCCTCGACGGCGGATTAAAAAAATGGAAAGCCGAAGGCCGCGACCTCGAAGACCTGCCACCGGTTCAACGCACCCAGCGCCACTTCTCGCCCCGTTTCCGTGCCGACCTCGTGCGCGACTGGAAAGAAGTCAAACACGTCATCCGCGATCCCAAGGTGCAGATCGTCGACGCCCGCGCCAACGCCCGCTGGAAAGGTGCCGTCGCCGAACCCCGCGCAGGCCTCCGCTCGGGCCGCATTCCATCCTCGAAAAACGTCCCCTTCCAATCCCTACTCAATGCTGACGGCACGCTCAAACCCAACGACGAACTCGGCAAGATCTTCGCCGCCGCCGATGTCGATATTGATCGCCCCATCGTCGCCAGCTGCGGCTCCGGCGTCACAGCCGGTGTAGTCGCCTTCGCATTAGCCCAACTCGGCCACCCAGACACCGCCATCTACGACGGCTCTTGGTCTGAATGGGGCGCCCGCGACGATCTACCTATTGATATGGGGTGACCGCCCGCCACAGCGGGATCTGTAGGTTGGGTTAGCGCGGCCACGCGCCATCTTGGACACCAAAATTATTCCCGCGCGCAACCCAACATTACCAGCAAACAAGACGACGTGATTTCCAGCAGCGGAGTTGAAATGGCAGATACAGTGTGGAAGGTCGTCGGTTACGACAGCACAACACAAATTTTCAGCCGCACCATTTCAAGCGGATTATTATCGGTTCCTGAAATGAAAACATTGCTGCAACGGCTGGCCTCAACACACCTCAGCGCCGACGAAATCTTGCAAGCTTCGTTGCGGAAAAACGCAAAATGCTATGCAGCACACTTGGAAATCACAGTTAGCCACAGTCGAGGACTTCCTATGCTGTTGACGCAAGGGACGGATGTTCACTACGTCGCAACAATTGCGTCATCTAACTAATGCCCTCAAATCTTGACAATTCCCGCACTTTTCCCCATACACCGCCCATGAACACGCATTTGGCCATCGTCCGACGTACCGCCGCCGCGCTTTTGCGGATGCGATGACGCGCGCCTGATGGGCCTCGTCCGCAAGCCGCGCCACCAGCGCGGCTTTTTTGTTATCTCATTCCCATCCTCGTCCGACCCCTCCCGGAGGCCGTCATGGTCAAACTCAAGACTTCCACCCCCACCATATTCATCGACGGCGAAGCCGGCACAACGGGCCTCGAAATCCGCAACCGGTTGGCCAAAATCCCGGCCATCACTGTCAAAAGTATCGCGGCTGACAAACGCAAGGACCCCGTCGCCCGCCAAGCCCTGATGCGTGAGGTCGACCTCGTCGTGCTCTGCTTACCCGATGACGCCGCTAAAGAG
>JABFRJ010000521.1 GCA_013141255.1 Hyphomicrobiaceae bacterium | reverse complement strand
CGTATAAGCATCATGTGCCGTCGACGGTTGATCACTTGATTCAGCGGTCGGAGTTTTTGACCAGCTATACGCCGTATCAGCCTGAAATTACGCAAGGCACGCTGCAGGTTTTGTTCGAATTCCAAACGCAGGTGGCGCGGCTGACTGGCATGGATGTGGCGAATGCGTCGATGTACGACGGATCGACGGGGGCAGCGGAAGCGGTGTTGATGGCGCATCGTGTGACGCGGCGGAAGAAGGCTGTGCTGTCGGGCAATTTGCATCCGCACTATGCCGATGTGATCAAGACGCTGTCGCATCATGGCGGGGCGGAGGTTGTGGCTCTTGAGGCTGCGCCTGGCGGTGAAGCAGATATTGCTGATCGCATCGATGCGACGACGAGTTGTGTGGTGGTGCAATATCCGGATGTGTTCGGGCATGTGAAGGATTTGTCGGCGCTGGCGGAGGCGACGCATAAGGCGGGCGCGCTATTGGTTGTTGTCGTCACTGAAGTTGTGGCGTTGGGTGCGCTGAAATCTCCCGGTGAGATGGGGGCGGATATTGTTGCGGGGGAAGGGCAGTCGATTGGCAACGGGCTCAACTTTGGAGGGCCGTATGTCGGATTGTTTGCAACGCGCGATAAGTATGTGCGGCAGATGCCGGGGCGGCTATGTGGTGAGACGGTTGATGCTTCGGGTCGGCGCGGGTTCGTGCTGACGCTGTCGACGCGCGAGCAACATATTCGACGCGAGAAGGCTACGAGTAACATCTGCACCAACTCGGGGCTGTGTGCGCTGGCGTTTTCGATCCACATGACATTGCTGGGGGAGACGGGGTTGCGGCGGTTGGCGCGGATCAATCATGCCAACGCGTGTGATCTGGCGGATAAGTTGCAGAGCGTGAAGGGTGTGCAGGTTTTGAATGGCGCGTTCTTCAATGAGTTTACGGTGCGGGTCAAAGGTGATGCGGTCCAGGTGATTGATAAGTTGGCTGCGAAGGGCGTGCTTGGCGGTGTGCCGGTGTCGCGGTTGTTGCCTGGGCCAGCCAATGCCGATTTGATTTTGGTGGCGTCGACGGAAATGAATTCGGATGAGGATCGCGCGGCCTATGTGGCGGCGCTGAAGGAGGTGCTGTGATGGCCATGAATTCACAGGGGCGGCCGACACATCCGGGCATTGCGGCGACGGCGGAGGTTAAGACGTTTTCGGGGCATCGCGGGCTCGATCATGAAGAAGCGCTGATCTTTGAAAACGAGAGTTTTGTAAAGACGGGTGTTGATTTGCCGGAGCCGAAGGCGATTAAGGCACGGCTAGGCGGACTTGAGCGCATGGCTTCGATTGGATTGCCGGGGCTGACGGAGCCGGAGACGATGCGGCACTACGTGCGGCTCAGTCGCAAGAATTACGCGATTGATAGCGGGCTCTATCCATTGGGGTCGTGCACGATGAAGCACAATCCGCGGCTGAATGAAAAGATGGCGCGATTGCCGGGCTTTGCCGATATTCATCCGCTGCAACCGGAACGCACAGTGCAAGGTGCGCTGATGCTGATGGAGGCGCTGGGTGGGTATTTGATGGAGCTGACCGGGATGGCGGCGGTGGCGATGTCACCGAAGGCAGGCGCGCATGGCGAGTTGTGCGGGATGCTGGCGATTAAGGCCGCGCATGATGCGAAAGGATCGAAACGCAATGTGGTGTTGGTGCCGGATTCAGCGCATGGCACAAACCCGGCGACGGCCGCGTTCATGGGGTACACCGTGCGCTCAATCCCGGCGAAGGCGGATGGTACGGTTGGTGTTGCTGATGTGACGGCGGCGCTTGGGCCTGATGTGGCGGCGATCATGCTAACCAATCCGAATACGTGCGGGTTGTTTGAGCCTGATGTGGTGGAAATTGCGCGAGCTGTGCATGAGGCGGGCGCATATTTTTATTGTGATGGTGCGAATTTCAACGCCATCGTGGGCAAGGTAAGACCGGGTGATCTCGGTGTCGATGCGATGCACATCAATTTGCACAAGACGTTTTCGACGCCGCATGGTGGAGGAGGACCGGGCTCTGGTCCGGTGGTTCTGTCGGCGGCGCTGGCGCCGTTTGCACCGTTGCCGTTTGTGGCCAAAGAGGGCGCCGCGTATCGTCTGATTGAGCAGGTTGCTGACGCTCAAGGTGCGCAACCGTTTGGACGACTGACTGCGTTTCACGGTCAGATGGGGATGTTTGTGCGAGCGCTTACCTACATGCTGTCGCACGGCAGCGATGGGATGCGGCAAGCGTCTGATGATGCAGTGCTGAGCGCGAATTACATTCGCGCGTCGTTGCGGGATCTGTTTACGCAGCCGTTTGGCGACAAAGCGTGCATGCACGAGGTGTTGTTTGACGACGCGTGGTTGAAGGAAACCGGCGTGACAACACTCGATTTTGCCAAAGCAATGATCGACGAAGGGTATCATCCGATGACGATGTATTTCCCGTTGGTGGTGCATGGGGCGATGCTGATTGAACCAACAGAGAGCGAGAGCAAGGCGAGCTTGGATCAGTTCATTGCGACGTTGCGGGCGCTGGCGATGGCGGCCAAGGCAGGGGATGTCGAGCGGTTCAAGCAAGCGCCTATATTGGCGCCACGGCGACGGTTGGATGAGACTAAGGCAGCGCGTGAGCCTAAGTTGGTGTGGAAGGAGCCTGTGCAAAAGGTGGCGGCGGAGTAGTGGGCTCGAGTACTATTGCGAGGGACGTGGTCGTGGCGACACCCCTCGCGCGATAGAGGATGGGTATGCGGATCGAGAGCCAGGACGCTTTTGCATTTCATCGTATCGGAGGGCGTGCCGATGCGGGGGTGGTCATTCTTTGTGATCATGCGCGGAATGTATTGCCTCCGGAGTATGGATCGCTGGGATTGGCGGCGTCTGAATTTCAGCGACACATAGCGTATGACATCGGCGCGGAGGCGATTGCTACTGAGGTGGCTCGACAGTTGGACGTGCCGGCGGTGTTTAGTCATTTTTCGCGACTGCTGATCGATATTAATCGCGGGCTTGATGATCCGACATTGGTGATGCGGTTGTCGGACGGCGCTATTGTTCCGGGCAATCGAGAGGCAGATGAGCGCGAGGTGGCCGCGCGGGTGGCGCGGTTCTGGCAACCCTATCATAGTGCTGTGGCTGAGACGATTTCAGCGTGCACGCAGACGGGCGTGACTCCAGTGATCTTGTCGTTGCACTCGATGACGGATTGTTGGAAGGGCGTGAAAAGGCCGTGGGAGACTTCAATCTTGTGGGCGGATGATGATCGGCTGGCGCGGCCATTGCTTGATGGCTTTGCAGCAATCCCTGGGCTAATCGTGGGTGATAACGAGCCTTATCACGGACGACTTGAAGGTGACACGTTGTGGCAGCACGCGCACGGCTCAGGGCTTGCGGGCGCGATTATTGAATATCGGCAAGATTTGGTTGGCGATGTGCGTGGGCAAAAGTTATGGGCGGATCGCACGGTTGCATTGATGCGTGCTATCCTGCAGCGACGGTGCCCGGTGTTGCATCAGGTTCGACGACAGGAGTTACGGGTATGAGCGGCATTGATCCGAAGACACAAACTGAGTTAGAGGCGGCGGCGTTTCGACGGCTGGTATCGCATTTGAAGACGCGCTCGGATGTGCAGAATATTGATTTGATGAACTTGGCGGGGTTCTGCCGTAATTGCTTGGCGAACTGGTATCAGGACGCGGCGAAAGTGGATGGGCGCGAGATCAGTAAGGATGCGGCGCGGGAGTTCATCTACGGGGAGCCCTATAAGGACTGGCAGGCGAAGCATCAAAAAGAAGCTACGGTTGAGCAGAAGGCGCGGTTTGAAAAGGCGAAGCCCGGTGAGCATTAGGGGCATTCTGTTGGAGATTGAAGCCACCGCGTGCCGTTGGTCTCATCTTTGTGGAGCGTGGATTCGTTAGGACGACGACGAGAGGCCATGGCGAGGCAGAATATCTTGGCGAGAATTTGTGCTACGGTGCGTGGCATGATTTCTTGAGGC
>JABFRJ010000003.1 GCA_013141255.1 Hyphomicrobiaceae bacterium | reverse complement strand
ATCATCGCTGAGCCGCCCCACTAAGCGGAGATTCGTAGGCAACGCCCCGAGCGCGTCAGCAAAGCGCGGAGCAAAATCTCCACCAAGAACAATATCAATACCGCGTGCATCAAGCGCCACGGCAATCCGCCAAAACAATTCCGTATTCTTGTAAACCTGCTCCCGCGCAAACCCAAAAACGAACGGTCTCCCTTGGCGAAACACGCGCTTGCTTCGTGCAGCCTCCCATCGCCGTGCATGATCAGCACCATTATAGGTGATATGGATCTTGGGCTCCGGGGCGATCCCAAACTCAATCAAATGTGATTTCGAAAGCGACGAAACCGTGGTGACCGCACGGACCCGTCGCCCGAGCACTGGCAGAATCACGCGATGAGCCAAGCGAAAGCCGATACCATAACTCTCGGGCATCAACCTTGTATGCAGATCATGGATGCAAACGATCTGCTTTTCGACTATCATCGGAGCTAAGTTGCAAAAGCTCAACAGCCCCCCCTCCACCAGGCGCGGCAACTGCAATTGACACCAAACCTGTGGCAGCCGCAGCGAGCGAACCTCTGGCACGACAACACACTGCGCGTGCAACAACTCCAGATCACTTGCATCAACTGGTGAAACAAGTCGCAATCGCAAGCCTTGTGTCAGAGGATGATGCTCACCGATCAACGCATCAAGCGCTCGCGACACCTCGCGCCCATAGCGCGCCACTCCGTTGGGAGTGAGACCAACAAAGTCGCCGTTAACGGTCCAAGTACGCTTGCCAAGCTCTAGCTCGGCACCAGAACTTCGAACGCTAGCATCACTGCGACGCTTGAAATGGCGGGGCTGCACATCAACGCGCCGCAAATCGCCCAACGTCATACTGCGCCCCGATCCTGATCGATCGCATCGCGCGTTAGCAATTCGGACCAGCACTCAAGATAGCGCGTGCGTGTCAACTTCGCCGCATGACCTTGCAACAACAGCACCCGTTCGCGGCGCTCGGCCTCACTCATATCAACGAGCCGGAGAAATCCGTCCGCGATCTCCGCAATATTTTCCGGATCAACAGTTATACAGCCTGCACCAGCAGCTTCCGCAAGCGCGCCACCTTCGCTCACCAACGGTACCAAACCACGGCGACCAGCCTCAAGTGCCGGCACACCGAAGCCTTCAAGCAAACTCGGCAACACGAAGCCCGATGCACGCTCGTAAAGCCAACGCAGCTCTGCGTCTGAGACAAACCCGAGTTTAACAACACCTTGCGTCGAACGCGCACACGCTTCAACTTCTGCTTCAGCATTTCCGCGCGGCCCGCAAATAATGTAACCAACACCACGCTCAGCCAAGCCAGACCGCGCATAAGCGACGATACTGCGTGTAAAATTCTTCCTCTCTTCTGTCGCAGAAACCGTGAGAATAAAACGATCTGGCACAGCCACCGGTCGTTCAGCATGACCTTGAACAACACCATCTCGAACATAAAGTGGTATCACTTCAAGGAAGCGATACGCCTCGCCGAACACTTGAGAAAACGCCAATCGCGACACCTCACTCACAAAAACCATGCCAGGCCCAACATCTCGTATCATCGCATACGCGCGTTCATAAGCAGTAACCGTCGACCCATTAAACAGCCATCGATGCGTAATTGGCCCAACGTCATGACACAGAACAATATCAGACGACTTGAGACCGCCACGCAGCACATAGAGTGGATCCATAAACACCGTTGGCACCGATCCGGAAGCAGGAATAGAACCGACAATTGCACCGCGCGTTCGGCGATCAATCTCTATCAACATTAAACGCCCAAGCATTTTGCGTACAATGCCTTGCGGTTCAGATTGGCATACGAAGCGCCAATACCGTATCTGCAAAAAGTGTTGGGGTAGTCCTTTCACAATGTCCCGACACACATGATAAGCGCCGGTACGATTGATCAACGCCAACGAAAAATCCGCTTCATATCGGGGTACGGCTCGAGCCATTTCACACAACCACAGAAGAACGAAAACTTGCCGCAAAACAAACAACGGCAATTGCGCAACATTATCGATGAATAGTCCACGCGCGACCGGTCCTTTCGCCACAAACATCACTCACTCGTTCAAACACACAGCTCAAAAGGCGTAGAACCATACTCGAAAAGCCCAATGCGCAGCCTCGTTGAGCGGCGGCGCAACCCTATAAACATTCTTTGCAGTCATCACAGAGCGGCTCAAACTCCCATCCGCAGATAAGGCGATCAAACACCGCAGCTCAAAATTAAAGGTTACGCCTCATGCGGCCCTGGTTCATCAACGGACGCTTCCTCACTCAACCGCTCTCGGGCGTACAGCGTTACGCGCGTGAAGTTGTTGCAGCACTTGATCAAGAGTTACTATTCCAAAACGCCGGCGTGTATTCAAAGCAAGTTGAACTACTTTTGCCCAGCAATGCAAATCTAGACATCACTTTAAAGGCCATTCGACCGCGGCACATAGGCTGCCTAACAGAACACGCATGGGAGCAATTCGAATTGGCCCATCACGCCAAGGGCGTGCTGCTCAGCCTTTGCAACACCGGCCCCGTACTTCATCGTAAGCAAATTGTCACAATCCATGACGTCAACACACGCGAGTTTCCGCAGAGTTACACACGCACGTTCCGCTGGGCCTATCGCATCCTCCATCCCGCTCTCGGAAAAACTGCCCAGGCGATCGCGACTGTCTCAAAATTCTCAGCCAAGCAGATCGCAGACTACGGCATCGCCGAATCGGAAAAAATAACGATCGCATCAAATGGTTGCGACCACACCAAGCTCTGGCGCCAACACACGCCAACATCACTGCGCACGAACACCGAACGCAACACCATCCTGGTACTTGGAACCAACGCGCCGCACAAAAACCTCAGCCTCTTAACCGGCATGGCAGATCAACTTGCAACCAACGGCCTACGCCTCAGCGTTATTGGCATGACCGCCGATCACGTTTTCAGCGCCTACATACCGAATGCCAGCCATCCATCCATTGACTGGTGTGGGCGCTTGACCGACACAGAACTTGCATACCGCTTCGCCAAAGCCCTTTGCCTCGCATTTCCGTCGTGGACAGAAGGCTTCGGCCTACCTCCGCTTGAATCGATGTCGCTCGGCTGTCCCGTCGTGGCCAGCGATCGCTCCAGCATTCCAGAGGTGTGCGGACAAGCCGCGCTCTACGCCGCGCCAGACAATCCGGATGCTTGGTTGACCGCATTTCTATCACTGAAGCACGACCAAACCTTGCGTCAAAACCTCATCTCTGCCGGTCACAGCCAAGCCGCAATCTACACGTGGCAAGCAACCGCAAAGACATACCTCAACTTAATTGCCGCACTACAACTGAACCAAAACCCTCGATTAACGACGCCACGAACACGAACAACAACTTTCACCTGAGTGACGACCAATGGCAGTCAAGTCATCCCTCAACCAAACCGCGCTCGATTGAGACGCTTTGCCGTATCAAACGCCTGCGCGATCTCTCCCTGAAACCGAGTCTCCGAAAATCGCACCGCATTCCGGCGGCACGCTTCAGCACTAATCGAGTCTGGGCGCGACTCAAAACCTTCAACAGCCGCCACGACATCATCAATCTCTTGCCGTCGAAACAGCAGTCCGGTCACATCCTCGCCGTCGGCTCCTGTCTTCACAATATCAACAGCACCGCCACGCCCAAACGCGATCAGCGGGGTCCCAGACGCCTGCGCCTCTGCTAATGCAATACCAAAATCCTCACACCCCGCGAATACGAGAGCGCGCGCATGACTAATCGTTTCAACATAAGCAGCCTGCGTTAAATATCCCGTGAAGAGAATATTATCAGCCCCCAATGATTTCAGGGATTTTGCTTGTTGCCCCTCGCCGACCACAATCAGCTTCCGATGCGGCATGCGTCTGAACGCTTCAATAACAAGGTCAGTTCGTTTATAAGGCGCAAGGAATGACGCAGTAACGTAATAGTCCTCGCGCTTCTCAACCAATGGAAAAGCATC
>JABFRJ010000342.1 GCA_013141255.1 Hyphomicrobiaceae bacterium | reverse complement strand
AATTGCGCCACGCCTCGCCACCCGATTGCACCAGAACGCCGGATTTCGTGTCAGGAATTGAAACCTTGCCTTCGACGCCTTTGCGAACCTTGCCCCACAGCTCAACGTCGACGTTTGAACCTTTCTCAGTCCCCGGAGCCGACGGCGCATTCGGCCCCGAACCACCCGGAGCCGCGTTCGTCACAGCATTGCTCGGCGGCCGCACAGCCTGCGCCGACACGTCGCTCGACGCCACGTTCATCCCCAGCAGCGCCACAAAGCCTGTCGCGATCCCGAACATCCACCGCCGCGCCATCACCGTCTCCCCAGACCATCGAAACGAACCACTACATCTAACCACGAACCAAACCACTGAACCGAACTAAACCACAGCAAATAAAGTTTAACGCTGCCCAAGTCTACCGTTGCAACGTCCCGCGTTGTTGCAATTTCTTTTGCTCATCATCAGTCAATGCCGGGAGCTTGTCGCCACGATACACGCCCGGCTCGAACGATAACGGTCGCGACTTTTCCTCGCGCGAGCACCCACCAACAGCGCAACCAAGCCCAACCAATCCGATCACTAGAATCGAACGACCGTGGCGCACGTTCTGTCCGTCAAACGTCAACATCTGAGGGCCATCCTTCATCGCAGTCACAAAGGCCCGAATTACAGCAGGGCGGCCTTTCGACCACCCCGCCCTATCAAAGAGAGATCGCGCTGCAAATTTCCGCTCGGCATCCCATGCGTCAGCCTGACTGACCCGGATAGGCCTTACCCCAGCCCCAAGCACCCGACCCGAATCCGCGCGTCACCACGCGTTCGCGATAGATCGTCGACACCACGTCGCCATCACCAGCCAACAGCGCTTTCGTCGAACACATTTCCGCGCACAACGGCAACTTGCCTTCAGCCAGACGGTTGCGGCCATACTTCTTGAATTGCTCGTCCGCGTTCTTCTCCGGACCACCCGCACAGAATGTGCACTTGTCCATCTTGCCGCGACTGCCGAAGTTGGTCGCCTGCGGATACTGCGGCGCGCCAAACGGACACGCATAGAAGCAATAACCACAGCCGATGCACAGATCCTTATTGTGCAACACCACGCCCTGCTCCGTTTGATAGAAGCAATCAACAGGGCAAACCGCCATGCAAGGGGCATCAGAGCAATGCATGCAAGCGACAGAGATCGAACGCTCTCCCGGCTTGCCATCATTGATCGTCACCACACGGCGACGATTGATGCCCCATGGAACTTCGTGCTCGTTTTTACAAGCCGTCACGCAAGCATTGCACTCGATACACCGCTCAGCGTCGCAAAGAAACTTCATGCGTGCCATAGTCTAGTTCTCCTCGTCACGCCCGCGTGCCAAAGCACGCAAAATGAAACCTGCTCTTGGCAGACACTCAAAATCAAACGCGCGTAATTTTACACAGCGTCGTCTTTGTTTCCTGCATCTGCGTCACGCTATCATAGCCATAGGTTTGCGCCGTATTGGTCGCTTCACCCAGCACATAGGGGTCCGTCCCCTCTGGATATTTCGACCGCAGATCCTTGCCTTGATACTGGCCCGCAAAGTGGAACGGCATGAACGCCACGCCTTTGCCGACGCGCTCTGTCACCATCGCGGCCACTTTCACTTTGCCCTTCTCAGGCCCTTCAACCCAAACTTGCTGCCCGTCTTTCACGCCAATATTGTTGGCATCGAACGGATTGATTTCGACGAACATCGTCTGCTGCAATTCAGCCAGCCATGGGTTCGAACGCGTTTCATCACCACCGCCCTCGTATTCAACGAGTCGGCCCGACGTCAGTACGATCGGATATTCTTTCGGAACACCATTGGCGATGGCCGCCTTTTGGATCTTTTCGTAGAGCGCTGGCAACCGATACATCTTGCGGTCGGTATGCGTTGGATACTTCGCCACCAACTCCGCCGAAGGCGAATAGAGCGGCTCACGATGCAACGGCACGCCGTCTGGGAAGTTCCAAACCACCGCCCGCGCCTTACCGTTTCCAAACGGCGCCAAGCCGTGCTTGATCGAAACACGCTGAATGCCGCCCGATACGTCGTTCGCCCAATTCACCGCATCAATGGCGTTGCCACCTTGCTTTGTGATCGACGCCAACTCACCGTCCGTCAGGTCTTTGTCCCAACCGAGCTTCTTCAGCATCCCCATCGTCACGGCCGGATGGCCCGCCTTGAGTTCATTCCCAACTGGATAGCTATCGACTGCCAGAAGGCTATCAACCTTCTCGTCGTTCTTCGTCCACTTGTCGTTGGCCTGACCTTTGACCGTCACACCCCAATTGACACGGAAGTTGAGACCGCCATCAGCAACTGACTTGGACGTATCATAAAGGTTAGGTGAGCCGGGATGCCCCTTCTTGCCACTCGGCAAGTCCATCGTCGCCGTACCCCAGCACGGCCATGGCAGACCATAATAGTCGCCGTCCGCTGGACCGCCATTCGCCTTCAACGTCACTTTATCGAAGGTGTGCTGGTTCGCCATGTGCAGTTTCAACCGCTCCGGCGATTGACCCGTATACCCGATCGTCCACATACCGCGATTGAACTCACGTGTTATGTCTTCAATCGACGGCTCCGTGCCGACAACCTTTATGTTCTTGAACAGCTCTTTCTCGTAGCCGAACTTTTTCGCGAACAAATACATGATCTCGTGATCGGGCTTGGCCTCGAAGAACGTGAACACCTTCTCGCGCCACTGCAGCGACCGGTTCGACGCTGTCACCGAGCCCGACGTCTCAAGTTGCGTCGCAGCTGGCAGCAAATAAACGCCATCCGTCCGGTCATGCATGATGGCCGACGCCGTTGGATACGGGTCAACAATCACCAGCGTTTCGAGCTTTTCAAACGCCTTCTTCATTTCCGGCCCGCGTGTCTGCGAGTTGGGCGCATGCCCCCAGAACACCATCGCCTTGATCATATCAGGCTGCTCAAAGTTCGCCTTGTCTTCGAGCACGCCGTCGATCCAGCGCGAAACCGGCACGCCCGCCGTCTCCATCAATTTTTTGTCTTTGAAACGCCCCAGAATCCAATCGTAAGGCACGTCCCAAACTCGCGCCCAATGCTTCCAAGCACCTTCTGCCAAACCGTAGTATCCAGGCAAACTATCGCAGGTGACACCGAAGTCAGTTGCACCTTGCACGTTGTCGTGACCACGGAAAATGTTGGTGCCACCACCAGCAACGCCCATGTTACCAAGCACAAGTTGCAAATTGCAGTAAGCGCGCACGTTCGCATTACCTGTCGAATGTTGCGTGCCGCCCATGCACCAGATCAGCGTTCCGGGGCGGTTCGACCACAACGTCTTCGCCACGCGGCGCAACTGCGCTCCGGGAACGCCCGTAACTTTTTCAACTTCCTCCGGTGCCCATTTTTTCACTTCGTCGCGCACAAACTCCATGCCCCAGACGCGCTTATCGAGGAAGTCCTTGTCCACCCAATCGTTCTCGAATAGGTGCCACATGATACCCCAAATCAGCGCCACGTCTGTACCAGGACGGAACCGAACATATTCGCTCGCGTGCGCAGCCGTGCGTGTGAAGCGTGGGTCACACACGATCATCGGCGCATTGTTCTGCTCTTTCGCCTTCAGCATGTGTTGCAACGATACCGGATGCGCTTCTGCCGGATTGCCACCGATTAGAAAAATCGACTTCGACTTCATGATGTCGTTGTACGAATTCGTCATCGCACCATAACCCCACGTATTCGCGACGCCCGCGACCGTGGTGGAGTGACAGATACGCGCTTGGTGATCGACGTTGTTTGTGCCCCAGAACGATGCAAATTTGCGGAACAAATAGCACTGCTCGTTATTGTGCTTCGCCGATCCCAGCCAATAAACCGAATCCGGTCCCGACTTCTCGCGGATCGCCAATAACTTGTCGCCGACCTCTTTGATCGCGTCATCCCAGCTGATGCGGCTCCATTTGCCCGCCACCAACTTCATCGGATACTTCAACCGACGCTCGCCATGCGCATGCTCGCGGAT